>NZ_NFJG01000069.1:0-22610 GCF_002159755.1 Bacteroides sp. An269 | reverse complement strand
GAGTTTTTGAGGCATTTCCGCTTGTGTGATGAGGAAGATAGCGGGCTATCTGACGAAGAACAGAAGCGGAAAGGACCAAAAAATCGCCCAAAGCACACACGAAAACGGATACATCAAGACGAGAAAAACTTTTTGAAGAAATTCAAAACAGTTTCTTAATGCTCAAATAGTAGATAGTAAATTGTCAAATCGTAAATTAAAATAATTTGAATATCCGCATTTCACCCAATTGCCTTGTAGGGGCGTATCGCATACGCCCTGAAGACATCCACGTGGATTAGTTGACGAATTCGGGCGTATGCGATACGCCCCTACATGGGATGTTTGCGGATATTCAATTAAAATAATCCGCGAAAATCTGCGTGAATCTGCGTTTCTGAAATAACTCCCTCTAACTCCTATTCCAGCTTATGAACAACAAGCCCCGAACGCAACTTAGGCTCGAACCAGGTGGTTTTGGGCGGCATAATGTTGCCCGTATCGGCAATGTCCATCAACTGCTTCATCGATACCGGATACAACGCCAGCGCCATTTGCATCTCGCCGCTATCCACCCGCTTCTTCAGCTCTCCCAATCCACGGATGCCGCCTACGAAATCAATGCGCTTGTCCGAGCGCAAATCCTTAATGCCTAATATCTCATCCAGAATCAATCTGGAAGAAATCGTCACATCCAGCACGCCTATCGGGTCATTATCATCATACGTATCCGGCTTCGCGGTCAGGCTATACCATTTGCCCCCTACATAAAGCGAAAAGTTGTGCAAAGCCTGCGGCTTATAGATTTCCGTCCCCTTCTCCTCCACCTCAAAATGCTTTCTCAAGGCTTCGATGAAAGCTTGTGGAGTCAATCCGTTCAAATCCTTCACAACCCGGTTATAGTCAATAATGGTCAACTGATTGGCGGGGAAACATACTGCCATGAAGTAATTGTATTCTTCATCCCCTTTGTGGTTCGGATTCTGCCGGGCTTTCTCCGCCCCCACCAGTGCAGCCGCCGCACTCCGGTGATGCCCGTCGGCAATATACATGGCAGGAATCTTTTCAAATGCACGCGTGATGGCTTCGATGTCCTCCTCCGCGTCTATTACCCAAAATGTGTGGCCGAATCCGTCTCCCGGCGCGATGAAATCGTATTCAGGCTTCCGTTCCACATATTTCTTCACAATCGCATCCAGTTCCGCGTTTTCCGGATAAGCGAAGAAAACCGGTTCGATATTCGCATTATTCACCCGTACATGCTTCATGCGGTCTTCTTCCTTATCGCGGCGGGTCAGTTCGTGCTTCTTGATGTTCCCGTTCATGTAGTCGGGCACGTACGCACCTACCACCAATCCATATTGGGTCTTCCCGTCCATCGTCTGGGCATAGACGTAATAGCACGCCTTTTCATCCTGCACCAGCCAGCCTTTCTCTTGGAACATCCGGAAATTCTCTGCCGCTTTTTCATATACGCGCGGGTCATGCTCATCCGTTCCTTCGGGAAAGTCTATCTCAGGCTTGATAATGTGATACAGCGATTTCTCATTGCCCGCGGCTTCTGCCCGCGCCTCTTCCGAATTAAGCACGTCATAGGGGCGCGAAGCCACTTCCTCCACCAACTCTTTCGGCGGACGTATGCCTTTAAAGGGTCTTATCTTTACCATAGTATTCAGTTGATAATTAATAATTAATAATTAACAATTATATCATACGCGGTATGGATTTTGCTACGCCGGATTTGTAATCCGAAAGAACAAAACAATCACAGTGCCGCATAGTTAATTATTAACTATTAATTATTAATTGTTAATTGAGAGTTACTTATTCACCCGGAACTTCTCACATCCGTCTTTCAAAAAGCCGACAATCTGTTTTGCGGCTGCTATGCCCGCGTTGATATTGGCTTCGGCGGTCTGTGCGCCCATCTTCTTCGGAGTAGAGAAATAACGTCCGGGGAATTGCTCGGCAAATTCGGCATGATGGACCGGCATGATATCCGTCACATACTTCAAGTCAGGACGGTCGTTCATCAAACGAAGCAAGTCTGCCTCGTTAATGACTTCCTTACGTGCCGTATTCACCAGCAGCCCGTTCTTCGGCATACGGTTCACCAAATCATAATTGATGGAATTCTTCGTTTCAGCAGTAGCCGGGATGTGAAGCGAAACCACGTTACAGGTTTCGTACAAGGCTTCGGCGGAATCTACCGGAACGATTCCGTCACCCTCCATCACTTCTTTGGGACAATAAGCGTCGTAAGCATAAATCTCCATGCCGATACCCTTAGCGATACGGGCGACATTGCGTCCCACATTTCCGTAGGCATGAATACCCAGTTTCTTGCCTTTCAACTCCGTACCGGATTTGCCGTCATAAAAATTGCGGACAGCCATTATCATCATTCCGAAAGCCAGCTCTGCCACCGCATTCGAGTTCTGCCCCGGCGTGTTCATTACGCATACGCCATGAGCCGTAGCCGCTTCAAGGTCTACATTGTCATATCCCGCTCCGGCACGTACTACAATCTTCAGTTCCTTGGCAGCATCCAACACTTCATTGTCTATCACGTCGCTCCGGATAATCAAAGCATTTGCGTCTTTCACCGCATCCAGCAATTGCGCCTTATCGGTATATTTCTCCAACAGGGCCAATTCGTAACCAGCTCCTTCTATTTCTTTACGGATACCGTCTACCGCTACCTTAGCAAACGGTTTCTCTGTTGCAACCAATATTTTCATAGAAATCCAATGTTAAATTAATAAATTAGAGGGAGTTAAAAGAAGTTAGAGGGAGTTAGATGCCAATACCTTTTACAATTTTCAGAGGCAAGAGTATTGACCTTTAACTCCTTGAACGAAGTGATAACTCCTGTGAAACATAACTACCTTTAACTCCCGTGAAACATAACTGAGCAAATCAATGCATCTTCTCGAATTCCTGCATGCAGTCAATCAATGCCTGTACGCTTTCCACAGGCAGTGCATTGTAGCATGAAGCACGGAATCCTCCGACCGAACGGTGACCCTTAATGCCTACCATACCTTTTTCGGTGGCAAACTTCAAGAAATCAGCTTCCAGTTCTTTATATTCGTCAGCCATCACAAAACAAATGTTCATATACGAACGGTCTTCGGGAGCCGTCACCGTGCCACGGAACAACTTGTTGCGGTCAATCTCGGCATACAGCATGTCCGAACGCAACTTGGCACGGCGCTGCATTTCCTCTACCCCGCCTTGCGCCTTCAGCCAACGCAAGGTCTGCAAAGCCGCATAAATAGGCACTACAGGAGGTGTATTGAACATAGAGCCCTTCTCGATATGGGTCTGGTAATTCAGCATGGTCGGAATGTGACGCGAAACTTTCCCTACCGCATCATTCTTCACGATAACAAAAGTCACGCCTGCAGGAGCTAGGTTCTTTTGCGCGCCGCCATAAATACAGATATACTTCGATACGTCAATCGGACGTGAAAAGATATCAGACGACATATCTGCCACCAACGGCACGTTCACTTCCGGATCGGCATGCAACTCTGTACCATAGATGGTATTGTTAGTCGTGATGTGAAAATAGTCTACGTCAGCAGGTACATCATACCCTTTCGGAATGAAAGTGTAGTTGGCATCTGCCGAAGAAGCCACCTCAATCACCTCACCGAAAGCCTTAGCCTCCTTCATCGCCTTCTTTGCCCAAGTACCTGTATTGAGATAAGCGGCTTTCTTTTCCAAGAAATTGTAGGGTACCATGCAGAACTCCAAGCTCGCACCACCCCCTAGGAACAATACCGAATAGCCGTCAGGGATATTCAAAAGTTCTTTAAACAATGCCACAGCTTCGTCCACCACCGGTTGGAAGTCTTTAGCGCGGTGACTGATTTCCATCAACGAAAGCCCTGAACCGTTAAAGTCCAGAATTGCCTGAGCTGTTTTCTCGATTACTTCGCGAGGCAAAATAGAAGGTCCCGCATTAAAATTATGTTTTTTCATTTGGCAGTTTGTTTAGGTTAGACAATATCATTAAATTCTTTTGTTGCGAATATAGTGATAATTTTTAGACTCCCAAAAGATTTCCTTATATTTTTATGCCTGGACCACCTTTTTTCTTACAAAATAAGAACTGAATCGTGATTTTGATTACATATTGACACATCTCAATCCCCCTATGATTTACATCCGTCCTGCAATCATAGCATTTTGTACGTAACTGAGAAGTTCACTGAGATATTTCTGACACAAAGTTATTATTTTGCCAATTCTATCAAAGCTTTTACCCCTTTTATCTTTTCATTTTGTACAAGATTTAATGTTTGTTTGCATTTATTGCGCGCAATGGCAGCGTAGGCATGACGTTCCTTCACGTCCACCTTGCCGATGTCATCACGCCCAAGGTTAGCCTTCTTCGACAAAAAGCCCACAATATCCACCTTGTTGACCTTGTCCTTTTTCCCTTTCCCGATATACAAGGTCACGAAGCGAGGCAGCGCAGGTTCGGGCAATCGTTGAGGGAACTCAAACATTTCCATCTCCCCGTCCAAGTATCCGGGCAACTGCTCCTCACTATAAAGGATGACATAAGCATTGCCTTCAGCTTCCCAACGTGCTGTGCGTCCGTTGCGGTGTACAAAACCGTCAGCGGAAACAGGCAGATGATAATGCACCACATTACGGATTTCGGGAATGTCAAGCCCACGTGCCGCCAGATCGGTCGACACCAATACCGGACAACTACCGTTACGGAACTTATAAAGCGCCCGCTCACGCTCTTCCTGTTCCATTCCTCCGTGATACACCTCGGCATACACCTTCATTCCACGCAGGTACGTCCCTATTCGCTCCGCACTCTCACGATGGTTGCAAAACACCAGCGTTGACTCATCACCCAAGCAACAGAGCAGCTTGTACAATGTCTCCAGCTTATCTTTCACAGGCGACTCCACCTTATATATATGCAGGCGCGAACCTATACCAGCATGTAGGAAATCCAACTTATGCATACGGTTCATTCCAGCAAAGCGGGGAATTTCCTCGGCATCCGTAGCTGATAACAAAAGGCGCCGCTCTACGCATGGCAACTGCCCGAGCACAGAAGCCATCTCTTCCTGGAAGCCAAACTCCAAACACTTGTCGAACTCATCGATAACCAACATCCGTACCGTTGAGGCATCAAAGTTCGCCTTCTGTAAATGGTCATTCATGCGTCCCGGCGTACCGATGATAACTGAAGGCAACAAGCTGTTCATCGTCCGGTGTTCGTCCATCGCCGGACGGCCACCATAACAGCTCATCACCTTGAAAGGAGTACCCATCTGCCTAAACACCTGCTCAATTTGCAGAGCCAATTCACGCGAAGGTACCAGCACTACTGCCTGCACTCCCTTCACACCGGATTTAAGAAAAGAAACCAACGGCAACAAATAGGCCAGCGTCTTACCTGAGCCTGTCGGCGAAAGCAAGACCAAATCGCCTCCTTCACCGAAAGCCTGTAGGGATGCACGCTGCATCTCATTCAACACCTTTATACCCATCCGTTCCAGTATTTCATCCATATTTTTTATCATTATATTACTCAAGTATTATATTACGACATTTTTACGATTCAAATAATATCCACAAAAGATTCAGGCACTGTTTTTAAGATAAATGCATCAAAAGTATACATTCAGAGTAAAAGATGTTCAAAAATATATACTGCATCGGCAGAGACAGTGCCCGTTCAACCAGGCATTCTTTCAGAAATATTACTACATAAAAATACCTTGATGGCCATTTGTTTAGCCACCAAGGATCTTTTAAGAGCGGTAAGCGGGACTCGAACCCGTGACCCTCAGCTTGGGAAGCTGATGCTCTACCAACTGAGCTACTACCGCATTACCTTTATTTCGGGTGCAAAAATAGAATTTTATTGTGAAATAGCCAAACGAAATCACATCAAATATTTATTTTTTGATCAAAAGGCAGAGTTTTTTAATCAAAATATGCAATATACGCAATTACCCCCAATAACAGGCACTTTCCAAATGAAGATATCTTACTTTGCCGTTCCAATTATCTTCGTAAGCTGTCGCAATTAACTGGAATGGCTTATGAAGTATATCATCTTTTTGAAAGCATATTAATTAAACGGATCGGACATTCACATTTAGAGCGTTTAAATTTTCCAATAAAGTAATATTCTATCAGGTTCTTTTGCGTTTGTTTCCGGTCTGTTTCCCCGATTTTATTCGTCAGATAGCCCGCTATCCTCCTTATAAAATCAGAAAAACATCCTCGAAAACAATTCGCAAAATTAACCTGAGCAAAATTTAAACAGGCTCTTACCTCCAATATACAAAAAATGCTCTAATCATCCGACATTTCACCACATATAAACCATCCAAACAAAATAATACCTTGCCCTATCAATATCACCAAAACAACAATGGAGATATAGCTAGTTCAAGGTATTATTCCAATAAAATGGCAAACCAGTTCTTCCTTCAACCTGTTTCCCTACAAGAGGAAGATTATTCCTGCATACTTACACGATAGATAACAAAAGTCTGTGCACCTACTTCAGACTGCAAAGTCTTACCATCAACAGTAACTTTACTTTCTTTCGGAGTAATCAGATTGGGATTATCCAACGAATTTTCTTCATCCGGATTATCCGAGTGGAACAGGATACAATCGGCCTGCGTAGCAAGTTTTTTCTTTTTCAAGCCATCAAATTCTACCGTTACAGATTGAGCCTTATCGGATACGTTGACAATCTTAACGATATAGCTTTTTGTAGGTTCATCCCACACAGCGCTGGCAAACAAACCATTTTGATCTGGCTGACCGCTTACAGCCTTGCCATCCATCAACAAAGGCACAACCTGTGTACCTTTATTGTGTCCATAAAGGTATTGCACATACCAGCTGCATGAACGTACACTACGCAAATTGTCAAACCAAATCAAGTCCGGACGCCATTGCCAGCCTTTCACATGCGCCAATAAAGGAGCATAAGTAGCCATATACACTACATCAGCATTACGTTCCACTCCTGTCAGGAAAGCAGCTTCAAGCAATGATGCATAAAAATGATTCCATTTCTTTCCTTTTCCGTGGCAAGCATATTCTCCTGCAAACACCTTCGGTCCTTTACGGTCATAATTATCATAACGATTGCCCGACTTCAAGAACCAATCTTCGGGGCGATAAAAATGTTCGTCGACCAAATCCACTTTCAACTTTTTCATCTCAGGCCACAAATAATCAAAGTCCTTACCCTCCGAATTCGGACCAGATGAACCGATAATCTGAATATCGGGATAAGCTTTGCGGATAGCATCGACAAAATATTTCAGACGTTCGGGATACTCCGGTCCCCACTGTTCGTTTCCTACTCCAATAAATTTCATATTAAAAGGAGCGGGATGTCCCATTTCGGCACGAAGTTTACCCCACTTTGTTGTTTCATCACCATTGGCAAACTCAATAAGGTCAAGTGCGTCCTGAATATAGCTTTGCAGGCTGTCCACTGGGACATGCGCTTTAGGATCATCGTTTTGATACTGGCATGCCAGACCTACATTAACAATCGGAAGAGGCTCAGCGCCCATATCTTCAGCCAACAAGAAAAGTTCGTAAAATCCCATACCATATGTCTGGTGATAATCAGGATAATAACGATGAGGGAAAGTATATTCCCATCGGTTCGAGTTCAACGGACGGTTCTCTACAGGACCTACTGAGTTTTTCCATTGATAACGGTCATTGATATGTGTACCTTCTACGATACATCCACCAGGGAAACGGAATACACCTGGTTTGGTATCAACCAAGGCCTGTACAAGATCTTTACGCAAACCATTTTCACGCCCTTTCCATGTATCGACGGGGAAAAGTGAAATATGCTCCAAGTCAACATTACCTGCAGAAGCCAGGAAGATACGCAGCTGTGCCGCATCAATGGTTTGTGGAGCAGTAAGCACCAATTCATATTTTTTCCAATCAGCCGAGTTCAAGGCTACGTCTCCCGAAGTCAACACCTGAGTTTCCCCCATCGAATACGGATCAATGAGTTCCACCCGGATCTTCTGCCCGTTTCCTCTGGCCCACACAGTAAAGCGGTATTGAGCATTTTCTTTCAATCCAATGCCGAAAAAGCCTTCATTGACTACCCCTGTACGCTTATGCGGATGTCCCGGGTCTGCAAGACGAATGTAATGTGGATTACGGTCGAAAGGTCCATCCTCCAAGACCGTAACATTACCGAATGTTTTCCAGCCTTGCAGACGATTGGGAAATTCAAATGAACGGTTCATGACCAATTCGGCATACAATCCTCCATCTGCACCATAATTAATATCCTCAAAAAAATGTCCATACATGGTGGGTTGGATTTCGGCACCTGGCTTGTTTGCCTTTACCACCATGTGGTTGACTTCCTGTGCCGCCAGTCCCGTACAGCAACAAGCCGCCAAGGCCAAACTGAAAATTGTTGATTTATTCATAAATTATCATTTGATTTCGAGTGTAACAATAGACATAGCAGGCAATTTTACCAACAAACCGCCCTTTTGCAACTTAACATCCTTGAAATCCTTCACAGTAACGGCATCCGGATTTTCAAACGTATTATACGTATCAATCTTATCTGCAGCCAGGATACGTCCCGTAACCTGTTTCCCCTCGAAACCTTCCAGGTTAACGGTTACCTCAGCCGATTCTTCAAGGTCGATATTAGACAACGACAAGTGAATACGTCCTTCCTTGTCACGCGAAGCACTTGTACTAATCATAGGTACCACACGATTATCACGCACATTCTTATAGGTACATTGCAGGTCTGATGGCAAGAACGTAGCATCTTGATGTACATTATACATTTCGAATACATGATAAGTCGGCGTCAGGACCATTTTGTCCTCTTTCGTCAAAATCATCGATTGCAGCACATTAGCGATCTGGGCTATGTTGGTCATCTTCACACGGTCGGTATATTTATGGAAGATATCCAATGTAAGTGAAGCTACAAACGCATCACGCATCGTGTTCTGCTGATACAGATGGCCGGGAATTGTACCGGGTTCTTCATCCCACCAAGTACCCCATTCATCGACGATAAGAGCAATTTGTTTCTTCGGATCATATTTATCCATAATAGCCATGTGACGCTTCAACACATCCTCAATTTCACGGCATTTACCCATCGTCCAATAGTAATCATCGGTTGTAAACTTAGTAGCAGAACCTTTACTTCCAGTCCATCCAGGTACTGTATAATAATGCAAAGATACACCATCCATACGATGACCGACATTCTGCATCAACACTTCTGTCCAATTATAATCGTAATCGCTGGCACCGCTGGCAATCTTAAACAATTTATTTCCATTGTAGTTACGACAATATGTAGAATAACGACGATACAAATCGGCATAATATTCCGGACGCATACTGCCTCCACAACCCCAACTTTCATTACCTACACCAAAGTATTTTACTTTCCAAGGTTTTTCACGTCCATTCTGCAAACGCAACTTTGCCATGGGGCTTCCCTGCTCAGATGTCATATATTCCACCCACTTTGCCATTTCTTCTACTGTTCCGCTTCCCACATTGCCGCTGATATAAGGCTCGCAACCCAAAAGCTCGCACAAGTTAAGAAATTCGTGAGTACCAAAACTATTATCTTCTACAGTCCCTCCCCAGTTATTGTTCACCATTTTCGGGCGGTTTTCTTTGGGTCCAATGCCATCCATCCAATGATATTCATCGGCAAAGCATCCGCCTGGCCAACGCAATACAGGTACTTTCAATTTTTTCAACGCTTCAAGTACATCATTACGGTATCCGTTTGTATTAGGAATAGGAGAATCCTCACCTACCCACAAGCCCCCATAAATACAGGTACCCAAATGCTCGGCGAATTGTCCGTATATTTCTTTCGGAATGATTTGTTCAGCCTTTTCTGTGTGAACGGTTACAGTCGCGTGTTGTTGTGCGGATACAGCAAGGCTGACGCCCAGCATCAAGCCACTAAGAATCAGTTTGTTTTTCATTTTTTCTTCTTTAATTAATCATTAATCGGCTCATTCACTAACCTTATATTTTACAGCTGCTTCTTCGATAGGTAAACCAGCTTTATAAGTTTCAATGTATGCATTGAATCCTGCTACATCTTTCAGGTCCGGTTTAATTTCCACACCTGTGTTCCCAGCAAATACTTGTTCATCAAGGAAATCGGCAAGCGACAATTTTTGTGGATTGTTCACCAAATAAGACCCTAACAAAGCAATACCCCAGGCACCGCCTTCACCGGCCGTTTCCATAACAGATATAGGCGAATTGAGTGCTGCCGCCAAAATGCGCTGTCCTACCCCTTTTGTCTTGAACAATCCTCCGTGACCTGTAATACGGTCTACTTTGATTTTCTCTTCGTTGAACAAAATATCATTACCTATTTTCAGTACAGCCACAGATGCATACAGGTTGGCACGCATAAAGTTGGCAAGGTTGAATTTATCATTGGCAGAACGTACAACCAAAGGTCTTCCTTCAGCAAGTCTGGTTACCGGTTCACCCGAAATGTAATTGTAAGAAATCAGTCCACCACAATCAGCATCTCCTTCAAGAGCATGATTATACAGTTTTCCGAAAACCTCATTCATATCTACGGGTACCCCCAGTAGTTCTTGATATTCTTTAAACAAATTAACCCAGGCATTAAGGTCGGAAGTACAATTATTACAATGTACCATGGCAACCAGGCTGCCGTCAGGCGTAGTCACCATATCAATCATTTCATACGGTTTCGACAAGTCTTTCTCCAGCACAATCATAGAAAACGAAGAAGTACCTGCCGATACATTACCTGTACGCTGCTTCACAGCATTGGTAGCCACCATACCTGTTCCTGCATCTCCTTCGGGAGGACACAAAGGTATGCCTGCTTTCAAACGGCCGGACCCATCAAGTTTTTTAGCACCCTCAGGTGTCAGGAAACCTGCATTCTCACCGGCTTGCAACACCTTAGGCAAAATATCGGTCAATTTCCAAGAAAAGCCTTTCGGTGCAACCATTTTATCGAATTTCTCCACCATCTCTGCCGAATAATTCTTTGTAGCAGGGTCAATGGGAAGCACACCCGAAGCATCGCCGATGCCCAATACCTTTTTCCCACTCAACTGCCAGTGCACATATCCAGCCAAAGTTGTCAGATAAGCAATATCTTTTACATGTGATTCACCGTTCAGAATAGCCTGATACAAATGAGAGATGCTCCAGCGCAACGGAATATTGTAAACAAATGCTTCCGAAAGAGCTGCTGCAGCTATGCCTGTATTGGTATTGCGCCACGTACGGAACGGAACGAGAATCTCCTCTTTATCATTGAAAGCCATATAACCGTGCATCATGGCACTAACGCCAATAGCCGCCAAAGTTTCTATATCCGTATCGTACTGTTTCTTTACATCAGCACATAGATCGGCATAACAATCCCGAAGTCCGTTCCAAATGGCATCAATGCTATAAGTCCACAGTCCATCTACCAATTGGTTTTCCCAAACATGACTTCCCTGAGCTATAGGTTTGTTTTCGGGGTCGATCAATACTGCTTTAATACGAGTCGAACCCAATTCGATACCCAAAATAGCCTTTCCTGATTCGATAATTGATTTTGTGTCTGTATTCATGATATGATTATATGATTATAATAAATAATAAAAATAAAACACAGAGACACAAAGGCACAGAGAATCTATTTACGAATAAAACCTCAGTGCTCCGTGTCTCTGTGTTCCGATCAACTATTAGCAAAGAGCTTTATTCAGCATATAATAAACTTCGTTCATACGGAGTTCTTTCTTGAAGTCGCTGATGGTGGTATCTTTGTTGATATGTACCATTTCAATACCCGCAATTTCGGCATAATCTTCCCAGTATTCTGCAGTCAAATCGTATGAGAAACAAGAGTGGTGAGTTCCACCAGCCAAAATCCATGCACCTGCACCTACTTCAAAATTAGGCTGCGGAATCCACAATGCAGAAGCTACCGGCAATTTAGGCAACGGTTTCGGTTCAATACATTCTACATCGTTTACAATCAAACGGAAACGATTACCCATATCCACCACTGTTGCTGTACATCCAGTACCCGTCTTTGAAGTGAATACCAAACGGGCAGTCTGGCTCTTACGGACACCGATACCCAGGAAATGTACTTCCAGACGTGGCTTTTGAGCTGCAATCAACGGACAAACTTCCAACATGTGTGCCTGCAGGATAGCACTTCTTTCACCGTTGAAATTCAACGTATAGTCTTCCAAGAACGAGCAACCGTTAGGCAGGCCTTGGTTCATCACCCATACCGTGCGGTACAAGGCAGCTGATTTCCAGTCACCTTCAGCACCGAATCCATAGCCTTCTGCCATCAGACGCTGAGAAGCAAGCCCCGGAATCTGGTCGAAATGGCTTCCGTCTGTCTGACCCAAATCATCAAAGTTAGTAGTGAAGCCTTTCGCACCTTTTGCCTTCAAAATAGCACGCAAGGCAAGTTCCGCTTTAGCCGAATTCCATACCTTTCCATAGGCTTCCGTTCGTTGATCTTCCAGTTCTTTATCATGGTCATACAGCTGGAAATACTCATCCACCAATGCTTTTACATCCTCGTCTTTCACCTGGCTGTGATATTCCATCAGTTCACTTACCGGACAATAGTCTACATGGTATCCCATCCGAACTTCAGCTTCTACCTTATCGCCATCCGTTACGGCTACATTATTCATCTGGTCGCCAAAACGAATAATCAACATGTCCTGTGCATCTGCCCAAGCTGCACATACACGCATCCAAACGGAAATCTTACGTTGGGTTTCCGCATCTTTCCAATAACCAACTACTACTTTACGACGGATACGCATACGGCTGCAAATATGTCCGAACTCGCGGTCACCGTGTGCCGACTGGTTCAGATTCATAAAGTCCATATCCATGGTATCCCAAGGAATTTCTTCATTAAACTGAGTATGCAGGTGAAGCAACGGTTTCTTCAATTGTTGCAAGCCATGTATCCACATCTTTGCAGGCGAGAATGTATGCATCCACGTGATAACACCGATACACTTCTCATCGTTATTGGCTGCTTTCATTACTGCTTCCACTTCTTTTGAAGAGTTAGCCGTACCTTTATATACTACTTTAACCGGAAGATTTCCACTGTTATTCAATCCAGCTACCATTTCATTACTGTGTGCGTCTACTGCGATAACAGCATCGCCTCCGTACAGAAGCTGAGCTCCTGTTACGAACCATACTTCAAATTGATCAAATGTGCTCATAGTTCTATGTATTTTAAAAAGTTAGTATGCTATTTCTTCTGTCCGTAGTAAGCATTCGGACCATGCTTGCGGCTGAAATGTTTCTCTACCAGCAGGGGGTTCATCGTCAGATGCGGATTGACGGCATATGCAATGCTTGCCATTTTTGCCACCTGCTCCATCACTACAGCATTATGAACTGCATCGTGAGCATCCTTACCCCACGCAAAAGGTCCGTGATTTTTCACTAATACACCCGGAGTATGAACCGGATTCATTCCTTCGAAACGTTTTACAATCACGTTTCCGGTTTCCAATTCATAATCGCCTTTCACCTCTTCTTCGGTCATATCCGCCGTGCAAGGGATGGCTTCGTGAAAATAATCGGCATGTGTAGTCCCTATATTCGGAATGTCGCATCCGGCCTGTGCCCATGCAGTAGCATACGTAGAATGCGTATGCACCACCCCACCTATTTCCTTGAATGCCTTATAAAGAACCAGATGAGTCGGCGTATCGCTGGAAGGACGTAAATCACCTTCCACTACATTGCCATCCAAATCTACCACCACCATATCCGATGCTTTCATTACATCGTAAGCTACGCCACTGGGCTTAATCACTACCAGCCCTTTTTCGCGGTCGATAGCAGATACATTACCCCATGTAAAAATCACCAATCCATGTTTCACCAAATCAAGGTTTGCCTGAAACACTTTTTCTTTCAAATCTTCTAACATAAGTCTTATAGTTTGAATTTCGGGTCCCGCTGATAAGCCTTATCATTGAACTTGTACAGATAAGCCCCTCTTTTAGAACCTGTTTTATCTATTTTATCTGTTTTCTCGATATAACCCATATCCGCAATTCGCTTCCGGAAATTGCGTTTATCCATTGGTTCGCCATAAATAGCTTCATACAAGCTTTGCAATTGCGTAAGTGTAAAAAGCTCTGGAAGCAAATTGAAACCAATGGGAGCGGTAGAAGCCTTTTCCTTCATGGCCGTCCGGGCTTTTTCTACCATTTGGTTATGGTCGAAAATCAAATCAGGTATCTCATCAATATTTACCCAATACGCATTATGCCGTTGCACCAGCTCCCGGTCGTATTTATTCGTATTGATGAGTGCATAATAAGCAAGCGAGATAACCCGTTCACCCGGGTCTCTGTTTATCTTGCCAAAAGCTCCGATGTGTTCCATATAAACATCCTTCAATCCGGTCAGTTCGTACAGCACACGCTTTGCCGCATCATCCGCGCTTTCATTTTCCTGGACAAAACCGCCCATTAAAGACCACTGCCCCTTTGCCGGCTCAAAATTACGCTGAAGCAACAACAAGCTCAATTGTTCTTTCTCAAAACCGAATATGATGCAATCAATACCGACGAAAAATTTCGGATTATTCTTGTAATATGTAGACACATCGTTCATAAAATCATTTTTCTATACCGAACTGGAATATACAATGGCTCTGATAAGTTTCACCCGGTTCCAGGATAACCGAAGGCCATTGCGGCTTATTAGGACTATCCGGATAATGTTGAGTCTCCAAACATACAGAAGCCCGTTGCGGATAAGCAATGCCTTTCTTACCTTTCACGGTTCCATCCAAGAAATTTCCTGTGTAAACCTGGATACCAGGCTCGTCGGTGTATACGGTCAGACTGATACCCGAAGTCGGACTGGTCAGCTTGGCTGCTACCTGGCTGATATCGCCTTTAGTCTTCAGTACCCAGTTATGGTCGAATCCATTACCGAACTTCACTTGTTCGTTTTCAAAATCGGTTACAGACGGAGCGATAGGCTTCGGCGTATTGAAATCGAATGGAGTATCCCTTACAGCCATCATCTCGCCATTGGTCATATACGTGCTGTCGACAGGAGTAATGCTGTCTGCCGCAACATACAGAATCTGGTCGGTTCCAGGCTTGGAGGGATCGCCATTCAGGTTAAAGTATGAATGGTTGGTCATATTGATTACCGTGGTCTTGTCGGTAGTAGCATCATACTTGATATCGATGGCATTATTGGCTGTCAATGCGTAAGTCACATGTGCAGTCACATTACCCGGGAAATTATTATCGCCATCTGCCGAGTTCATCGTCAAGACCAAAGTACTGTCGTTGGTCTGATTTGCTTCATACACCTGATATTGCCAACCGGTAGGTCCACCGTGCAGACAATGTCCGAAATTGTTTGTCGGCAATTGAATCAAAGTGCCGTCCACTTTCATCTGCCCCTTATTAATACGATTAGCATAACGCCCGATGGCTGCTCCGAAATCGCTCGGGATATTCTGGTAATCGGCAATGCTGTCGAAGCCCAGCACCACATCTGTCATCGTGCCATTTTTGTCCGGCACCATCAGCGAGACAATACGTCCACCAAAGTTTGTAATGCAGACTTCCATTCCGTTATGATTTGTCAACGTATAAAGTTTAACCGCTTTTGTCCCGTCTACAGTCGTTTCAAAATTGGCAGGATCCAATCCCGAAAGGGTCAATGCAGGTTTCTGTTCCTGCGTAGTGCAAGATGCCATCAAGGCAAGTGCCGCACTCATTCCTAAAAATGAATTCCGAATGTTTTTCATCGCTTATTATTTTTTATTTAAAACATCATTCATCTACTCTTTACCAAAAATACCAGTAGAAAGCTGCACAGCAGGCAACAACACCCAATGTGGCGATGACATCCCATTTATTCCAGCTCTCACGGATAGCCTTCTTGTAATCTTTGGTGAAGGTAATCGCTTCCACCTGTTCTTTGGACGGAGCGGGTGTAAAACAAGACACAACAACCATCAGAATGATAATGAATACAAGCAACCATACTTCAAACACCAGCCAGTTGGTCTGCCAGAACCAAGACGTGTATTCCCAGAAAGCTCCTTCCATCACCTTGGTGCCCGATTCGGTAACGACATTGGTGAACAAGCGCACCATACCAATCAGAAAGCCACCGATAAGTCCCCATTCGCCGGCTTTGGGAGTAATCTTCTTTGAGAAGATACCCAGCGAGAACACCGCCACCATTGCCGGAGCAATCAGTGACTGAATGTCTTGCAAGTAAGAGTACAGGTTACCCATGTTCATCATAATCGGCATCCAAGCCAATCCCAGAAGCACAACAACTACCGTTGCAAGACGGCCTACAAACACATAATGGCTCTCGCTCATGCCTTTCTTCATCGGCTTATAAAAGTCTTCGGTAAACAACGTAGCACAGCTATTGAAGAATGCCGCCAACGATGCAACGAGGGCACATACAAAACCAATGGTCACAATACCTTTGACCCCTGCCGGCAAGATATTTTTCACCATCATGGCAAATGCACCGTCAGTATCATGTGTGTTAGTGATATCCATCTCAATACCGCTTCCCGCCTTCATCGAGAGTGCGTATGCCACCATACCCGGAATCAAGAACATGAAGATAGGCAACAACTTGAAATAACCGGCTGCAATCGTACCGCGACGGGCACGTGCCATTACTACTGAATTGTCTTCGCCCTTAGTCTGCCCCAACACACGTTGTACAATGTGCTGGTCGGTACACCAATACCAGAAACCAATGATAGACGCACCGAGGAACACTACATAACCCGGGAATTTGGGATACATCGGATCTGCCGGATCAGTATGGAACATGTGCGTAGTACCAAAGCCGTCGTGGGCAGCATTACATACAGCCATCATCTGCGACCAGCCTTCGGCAATGCTTCCATCTCCCAACAGATGCAGTCCTAAAAACAAGACAAGGAAAGAGCCAATGATAAGGATAGGAGTCTGGATAGCCGACAAGGTCATCACACCTTTCATTCCACCGAAAACAGTAAATACCGCTGTAATAGCAATCAGCCCGATAGCACCGTACCAGAACGGGATATTCAATAAGTATTCGAAGAAAATACCTCCGGTGAATGCGGTTACAGAAACTTTTGTCAGCACGTATGCAATCAAAGTAATGATGGAAAGCCACGAACCGGTACGCTTCGTATAACGGAACTTCAGGAAGTCAGGCATCGTAATAATCTTGCCCAACTTATTGTTCAATAATTGATAGAAGGGGACGAACAGCCATCCGAGGATAAGAATCATCCAGCCCTGCATCTCCCAGTGTGCCATACCAACGCCGTCCTTGGCTCCTGTACCTGCCAGTCCGACCAGGTGTTCCGACCCGATATTGGCGGCAAAGATAGCCGCACCGATAATGTACCACGGCTCTCCTTTTCCGAAGAGGTAATCTTCACTGTTAGCCCCTTGTTGTTGCTTTTTGTCTTTTTGGATTGCACGGTACACCGCCCACGCAATCAGAATGACCCCGATGACGAGAACCGCCCAGTCGAGCCAAACAAATTCACTTGAATTCCAATTCATAATCACGTTTGTTTTTTTAATTTATGTTTCATGTTAATTAGATGTCCAAAAGGTCACGCAAGTTACAAGAACCGGCCATTATCAGTAAAGTGTATCATTTACACTAATTCGACTGCAATATTACAAATTCCTTACGAGTTATGTTCATAAATTTGTGTGTTACACAACATATTTGGACAAATTTCTGCCAAAACCTGTTCTATTGTCCACTTCCCGGCAACCGATACCTATTCTGTACACCTTATTATATATCCAACACCCGTTGGCGGAAGTAATTTTGCACATATATGATTCCACCGATAAAGGCATTCAGACATGACAGGTGCTGCCTCAAAAAGACCGGACTGCATTTCTTATCCTCGTAGGCTTGCAATTGCGATATTCCGGTTTTTACCTCTGCTTTTGACTCATATTTAGTTGTTGTTATTATCTTCTTCCCCCAGTGCAGATAACTTCGTCTGGTGTAAGATTAATAATCTTCCGCTTGTAAGATTAATAATCTTGCAGCCTGAAGATTAATAATCTTACAGCGGATGGACCTATATGCGTTTGCCGGCGCACCTATATCCGCGGGTTTCCGCAACCGGCTGCATCCTGCAAAAATAGTCCGCGCTATCCTCCTCGTTACAGAAGCGGAAATACCTCAAAAACTCATTCCAAATCAGCACACGATAAATTCAAAACTGTTTCTAAGGATTTGTCCTGTATCTCACTTTTTTGTATTATCTTTGCATGGACACTTTTCATCAACCTTTAAAAAAGAACAAGACTCATAATGATTACTGCAGAAAACATTCTACTCATCGGCTCTATCCTGATATTCATCAGTATTCTCATCAGCAAGACCGGATATAAGTTCGGCATCCCCACCCTCTTGCTCTTCCTCCTGGTAGGAATGCTTTTCGGAAGCGACGGACTGGGCATCCAGTTCAACAGCGCGAAAGATGCCCAGTTCGTAGGAATGATAGCGCTGAGCATCATCTTGTTCACGGGAGGGATGGACACACGGTTCCGCGAAATCAAGCCCATACTGCCTCAAGGGATACTTCTGTCTACTGCAGGCGTGCTGGTCACTACCCTCTTGACGGGGCTGTTCATTTATTTTTTATCCGACCATACAAAAGCAGACATTCAGCTGACCCTACTCGCCTCTTTATTACTTGCCGCCACAATGTCATCCACCGACTCGGCTTCGGTATTCAACCTGCTCCGCTCACAACGGATGAACCTGAAAGAAAACTTGCGCCCGATGCTGGAACTGGAAAGCGGAAGCAACGACCCCATGGCATATATGCTTACCATCGTGCTGATACAAGTCATTGGAAGCGGAACAGATTTGCATGCCGGAATCATCGCACGCGACCTGCTTGTACAATTCTTTTTCGGTGGAACAATCGGCTATGCAGCAGGCAAGTTCGCCGTATGGCTCATCAACAAAATCGAGTTACCTAATACCTCTCTTTACCCCATCCTCCTGCTGAGTATTGTATTTATTACCTTTACTACCACCGACCTGGTACACGGAAACGGTTATCTGGCGGTCTACATAGCCGGAGTCATCGTAGGCAATGCCAAACTGGCATCACGGAAAGAGACACAAACTTTTATGGACGGGCTGACATGGCTTTTCCAAATCATCATGTTCCTCGCCCTCGGACTGCTGGTAAACCCACATGAGATGATAGGTATCGCAGGCATCGGCTTGCTTATCGGTGCATTCATGATTGTAGTGGCACGTCCAGTAAGCGTGTTCCTCTGCCTGCTTCCTTTCCGGAACATTTCCCTACGTGCACGGCTCTTCGTATCATGGGTAGGGCTGCGTGGAGCTGTTCCCATCATTTTCGCTACCTACCCCGTCATAGCTGAAATCCCAGGGTCAAACCAATTGTTCAACATTGTATTTTTCATCACCCTTCTCTCGCTTGTCATTCAAGGGATGAGCATCTCACAGATGGCACGCTGGCTCAAGCTCGACATGCCCCAAGCCAAAGAAGGAAACGCATTCGGCGTAGAGCTTCCCGATGAAATAGATACCCGACTGGACGACCTGACCCTCACCGCCGAAATGCTGGAAGAAGGAAACAGATTGGCAGACATGAACCTGCCTCAAGGCACACTGGTGATGCTGGTAAAACGCGGAAACGAATTCATCATTCCCAACGGACAAATAGAACTTCATGAAGGTGACAAACTCCTGCTCATTTCTGAAAATAAACAGAAAAAGCGACAAAATCTGTAAATCAGGAAACAAACCGAAGAGATTTTTTCCTTACCTTTGAGAAAATTACAAGAACAGACAATACGCATCACCCGGCGACCACACAGCCCACAGGAAAAACCTCTGTATGTCTTTGTGCCCAAGGTAAAACTTGTCTGCAAGACCGACACACCATTCAAAATCATAACATTATGGAAAACTATCTCTTCTGGATTGCTCCAGCCGCCTCGTTCCTGGCACTTGCCTTGGCGGCTTTCTTCTATAAACAGATGAAAGGAGAAAGCGAAGGAACACCCGAGATGCAGAAAATCGCCGAACATGTACGCCGTGGGGCGATGTCGTACCTCAAGCAACAATATAAAGTGGTGACACTCGTGTTTATCGGACTTGCTCTCCTGTTTGCCATCATGGCATACGGCTTCAACCTCCAGAACCACTGGGTGCCCGTCGCATTCCTGACAGGAGGGTTCTTCTCCGGCTTGTCCGGCTACCTCGGAATGAAAACCGCCACATACGCCTCAGCACGTACTGCCAACGCCGCCCGTACCTCACTCGACAAAGGCCTGCGCATCGCTTTCCGAAGCGGAGCAGTCATGGGACTGGTGGTAGTAGGACTGGGCTTGTTCGACATCTCCTTCTGGTATCTCTTACTGGAACGATGCATCCCCGACAATGCACTGAACCCTACCTCAAAGCTCTGCGTCATAACCACTACAATGCTCACCTTCG
The DNA here is from genome assembly GCF_002159755.1 of Bacteroides sp. An269. Lineage (NCBI taxonomy): Bacteria > Pseudomonadati > Bacteroidota > Bacteroidia > Bacteroidales > Bacteroidaceae > Bacteroides > Bacteroides sp. An269. The sequence goes on along the minus strand of NZ_NFJG01000069.1, from coordinate 2,015 downwards.
GAATGGGAGCTTCCACACAGGCTCTCTTCGCCCGCGTAGGCGGAGGCATCTACACGAAAGCCGCCGATGTAGGAGCCGACCTGGTAGGCAAAGTTGAAGCCGGAATACCTGAAGACGACCCGCGTAACCCGGCAACCATCGCCGATAATGTAGGCGATAACGTAGGCGACGTTGCAGGTATGGGAGCCGACCTCTACGAATCGTATTGTGGCTCCATCCTTGCCACCGCCGCACTGGGTGCCGCTGCTTTTATCGGCACAGGAGACACCGAAATGCAGTTCAAGGCAGTCATCGCACCGATGCTGATAGCTGCCATCGGCATCATCCTATCCATTATCGGCATTTTTGCAGTACGCACACGCGAAAACGCTACGATGAAAGAGCTGCTGAAAGCACTTTCTACCGGAACCAACCTCAGCTCGTTTTTCATCATCATCGGCACGTTTCTCATCCTTTGGCTTTTAGGATTGGACAACTGGGTAAACATATCACTGGCTGTCATCGTAGGCCTGCTGGTAGGAATCATCATCGGGCAGTCTACCGAATATTACACTTCACAATCATACAAACCCACACGCAAGCTCTCCGAAAGTGGTAAGACAGGACCTGCTACCGTTATTATCTCCGGCATCGGACTGGGAATGATTTCCACTACCATCCCAGTCATAGCCGTAGTAGCAGGCATCATCCTTTCCTACTGGCTAGCTTCAGGATTCGACTTCACCAACATTGGGATGGGACTTTACGGCATCGGAATCGCATCGGTAGGCATGCTTTCCACCTTAGGAATTACCCTTGCCACAGATGCTTACGGCCCCATTGCCGACAATGCCGGAGGAAACGCCGAAATGAGCAAGCTGGGCGAAGAGGTGCGCCGGCGTACCGATGCGCTCGACTCGCTGGGCAATACTACCGCAGCTACCGGAAAAGGATTTGCCATCGGCTCGGCAGCCCTTACAGGACTCTCCCTGCTGGCTTCATACATCGAAGAAGTACGTATCGGACTGGAACGTATCGGAACCGCCATCCTTGAACTTCCCAACGGCATCCAGATAGCCATCCACGAGGCAGGACTGGACGACTTCATGATTTATTACGATGTTACACTAATGAATCCTAAAGTGCTTTCAGGGATGTTCATTGGCAGTATGATGTCTTTCCTTTTCTGCGGTCTTACGATGAATGCTGTAGGGCGTGCAGCCTCGCGCATGGTAGAAGAAGTGCGCCGCCAGTTCCGTGAAATAAAAGGCATCCTGAGTGGAAATGCCGAGCCTGACTACGCCCGGTGTGTACAGATTTCCACACAAGGCGCCCAACGCGAAATGGTATTCCCCTCTCTGCTTGCCATCATCGCTCCTATAGCTACGGGGTTGCTCTTCGGTGTACCGGGTGTCATCGGTCTGCTGATTGGCGGACTTTCATCAGGCTTCGTGCTAGCCATCTTTATGGCAAATGCCGGAGGTGCCTGGGACAATGCCAAGAAATATGTGGAAGAAGGAAACTTTGGCGGAAAAGGAAGCGAAGTGCACCGTGCCACTGTAGTAGGCGATACCGTAGGCGACCCGTTCAAAGACACATCCGGTCCCAGCCTGAACATTCTTGTAAAACTGATGAGTATGGTTGCTATCGTAATGGCAGGGCTTACTGTGGCATGGAGCCTGTTCTGACAACGGCAATAAACACGAATATTAACATGTAGGGGCGTATGCGGTACGCCCCTACATGGGATGTTTCGGATATTCAATTAATTTTTCATTCAGGCTCTTTGAAACTGTTTCTGACTATAATTGGCAACATAAGAAGCTGTTTTGAATTTCTCCAAAAAGTTTTTCTTGGCTTGATGTATCCTTTTTCGTGTGTGCTTTGGGCGATTTTTTGGTCCTTTTCGCTCCTGTTCTTCGTCAGGTAGCCCGCTATCTTCCTCATCACAGAAGCGAAAATGCCTCAAAAACTCATCCCAAATCATCGCACGATAAATTCAAAACAGCTTCTTCTATGTTGTAATCCAAATATCC
>NZ_NFJG01000068.1:0-22738 GCF_002159755.1 Bacteroides sp. An269 | reverse complement strand
GCTCCTGTTCTTCGTCAGATAGCCCGCTATCTTCCTCATCACAGAAGCGGAAATGCCTCAAAAACTCATCCCAAATCATCGCACGATAAATTCAAAACAGCTTCTGAGTTATTTTACAATCAAAGCTCCTCCATTACATGGAATCATCAGTTCGATTTCGCCTTTTTTGTCCAGCTTCTGGGTTTTCACGCTTCCTTGCAGCTGGGCATCATCAGCATAAAGCGTCACTTCTTCTTTCGGGGAAAACATCGGCAAAGCTACTTTCACTTTCAACGGTTCTTTGCTGGCATTGATTCCAGCCACGTACCACGTTTCTCCGTGCCGACGTGCCAATATTACATACTTGCCGGGATAACCATCGATAAAACGCACTTCATCCCACAGCGTAGGTACTTTCTTCATAAAATCCACAGCCCATACAGGAGCATCGGTCAGATTATTAGGAGCCAAAGCAAAGTGCTGGACCGGACTTTGAAAAAGCACCGCTGTAGCAAGCGCAAACACATCCGATGTAACACGGCGGCTACCTCCCGGCTGATTCTTCGCATTGTAATACCGGTTCAATGTACTGCCTCCGAAATCCATACTACCTACGGTATTGCGGATAAACGGATGCAAGCAGGCATTAAAGGCTTCGGCATCACAACTTCCTTGCGAGAAGTTCATGTTCTCGCTTGCCAGTACAGCTTCACTTGCCGCATAATTAGGATACATCCGCTCCCATCCGCGAGGCAAGGTACATCCGTGAAAAATAACCAGCAGACCATAATCGTTGGCATCTGCCAGAATATCTTCATACAATTGCATAGTCACTTGTTTGTCGCTTCCTATAAAGTCCACTTTAATACCCCGGATACCGATGCTTTGCATCCATTTCATTTCCTTCCGACGGGAAATAATGTTGCTCATCTTGCCACGCGGACCTTGCGGAGCATCGTTCCAATAACCATTGGAATTATACCACAGATACAATGCCACATTCTTAGACTTGGCATAACGTGCCAGCTCTTCTATCTTTTCATATCCTACGCGCGAATCCCACAATGCATCAACCAGCACCGACTGGTATCCCATCGCCGCGGCAAAATCAATGTAACGCTTCTGCTCATCGTATGTCATGCTGGCATCACCTCCGATAATCCAGCTCCATGTGCCGCATCCGTACTGGTACTTCTGAGATGCTTCGTACAAGGGAGATACAAGGTCGAAAGCCACGGTAGTTTCAACTATAGGAGCCAGTGTTTTTCCCAAAGTGATGGTGCGCCAAGGTGTTTCGCCTGGAAGCGCAATTCCCGGAGCCGTTGTTCCATTGCCATTGTATTCGCCTTCTTGCGGATAACCTATCGTATACAGGCCACCCTCGTGCCCCATCAGCCTGCTGGCACAATAGCGACTATCTACTCCCGTTTCTGAAAGTAAGAGCCATCCCTTATCCATATATTTGAACAGGCACGGGAATGTATATCCCTCGCCCCAGCCATTCTTGCCCATCGTATCATCGACGGTATAAGAGGTCTCATAACTGGGCGAAGTACGTGCAAAGCCTCCCATCGGCTTGCTTTGCGGACAAAGGAAAGTAGTGCTTCCCTCAGGCAAGACGAAACCCGTAGCTTCCGAGCGCACCACACAACATAAGGTATTTTCCTTGGGATAGACGCGGTACTTGAAAGCCACGTCACGGTTGCTCACACGGAACACCACATCGCACACCTTCTTGCCCTGTTGCATGAACGGGCACACCACTTCAACCGCCTTATAGTCTACCCGGCTCTGCTTGATGGTGGGCAACGTATAGGTATCGCATACCGTATCCGCCTTGCACGTTCCCCCCAACGACATATCTTGAGTAAAATCGCCTATATTGGTCTCCAGACCCAAGGGAGAAGGTTCGAGAAACATGGTTCCGTCATACAACACTTGGTAAGAAGGCTTTCCGCCTTCATCGGATACCACCACTTGAATGTGTCCATCGGGACTGGCAAATTTCCAATCAGTAGCATAAACGGACAGGCAAGCCCCTAAGGCTGCAGTCAATAGCCATTGTCTTGTCATCATATAATTTCATTTAAAGTCATTCACCTTGTTCGTTAGTCACCAAACGGATAAAGAATACCCCTCCGGCTATTTTTCCGGGCTTGCTTTGGAACGTGAGAGTGATTTCTTTCTTACCCTGCAACGCATCGTCAGGAAGAGCATATTCAACATCCACGAACTCCTGCTTGTTCCATTTCCCTACCAGATTTTCAGAAGCAATCACCTTTCCATCTACCAAGATATCAAATTCCCGGTCGGCGGTTTCATTACCCCAATAAGTTATCAGCAAAGACATGTCAGACTTGCCCTCAGTAGAAAGTACATAACTGAAATAGCCTCCGTCTTTCGCATCACGCCACGCCTTGCCATTGAAATTTCCCTTTGTCGAGTTCTCGTTCTTCATTAAGTGGTCCGCTTCGGGCTGTTGTTCTCCCGTTGCTATGGCATCTACCGTCCGGCGGTCTAATGCAATACGCGCTTCTTCTTCGGCTTTCTGTTCGCTTTGATAATGTGCGTATTCAGTTTCGTCCATCGAAAGCCAATAAATCATATAACGGCTATCGTGAATGCCATAAAAGGGTTCGAGCACCAAATCCTTGTATTTGCCGGAACGGAACAGACCGGGAACCGTATAATGGAACGGCTTGCCTGCTACCGGACGCAAATGGTTTAACTTCTCTTCGATATCAGCCCGCTCTCCTATAAGAAAAGGAGTTTCGTAAACCGGAACCAAAGGTCCTGAAGCAATATGTCCCCACCGGCTATCGTCTGCCACCAGCCCGTCCAGATGGTCTGTACCTACCCGTGCACCCAATACAATCGGTCCGCGCAAGATGGCAACATATTCGGGCATATTCGGGAACTCTTCCAACTTAACATGCATCGGTGTACGGATTTCGACAACATCCCCGTCTTTCCATTCGCGGTCAATGCATACATACGAAGATGGTTCCGAACCGGCTGCATACTCTTTTCCGTTACACAACACCTGCATTTCCGAAGCCTTAACCCACCACGGATGGCGTACCAACATCTTGAAATGCCTGGGCTTGTCCACCGAAACCGTAAGCTTGCTTCCCTCTTCTGCCGGGAAACCTGTTTCCTGACGCAAGCGGATGCCTTCTTCTTTCCAGTTCAGTTCAGAAGCTATAAACAAATTGACAAACAATGAATCGTGTGTATGCGTATAGATGAATTCTCCATATTTGGCATGATTCTCCATACCGGTTCCTACACAGCACCACATCGCCTGATTAGGAGCCGAATAAACCCGGTAATGTGCCGGACGGGCAGATGTGAAATACACATATCCGCCGTGTTCGGGATGCTGGGTAGAAAGAATATGATTGTACAAAGCACGTTCGTAGAAGTCCACATAGCTAGCCTCGGGATGCATCCGGAACAAGCCCTCGGTCAGTTTCAGCATATTATTGGTATTGCATGATTCCGGACCTTCACGGTCTTCTATATAGCTCTTGCTATCGGTTTTCGCCACAAAATGCTCGCGCCGGCTATTGCCTCCGAATGCCAGCGAACGGTTTTCTACCACCGTATGCCAGAAGAACGATGCCGCATCCTCATACGTACGGTTATGGTCTAACTCGGCTATGCGTTGATATCCCACCGCTTTAGGCACTTGTGTATTGGCATGTTTGTTATCCAGATTGTCCACTCCCTTTGCCATGCTGTCCAGCAACCAATGATGAGAAAAACGTTTGGCCGTGTCCAGGTATTTTTTGTCTCCAGTCATCTGATAGGCATCGGCATATACTTCATCCATTCCGCCGAATTCCATATCCAGCATCTGCTCCATTTGCGCATCAGTAAGGGGCGAAACGACTCCAATACCCCAATCGCACAAATCCAGAAACATCTGTCTTGCCTCTTCATTGCCGGCATACATCCAGGCATCCCGAAGTCCGGCATAAAGCTTATGAAGGTTGTACCAAGGTACCCAGTATTTCCAAATCAAGGCCACGTTTCCTTTCCGTATCTCACTCCACAAAGCCTTTCCATTAGGAACACCGCCGATATAACCATCACCATTCTTCTCCTGGCAACGTTTCAATTCGGCTATCATATACTCCATACGCTGGCGGAATGCCTCATCACCTGTAGCAGCATAATGCATTGCCAGTGCCGAAAGATAATGTCCGCCTACGTGTCCGTCCAGTCCCGCCCAATTGGGGAACAATTCTCCTTTGGGAGGTAATCCTGCCTCTTTCAGAAAAGGAGCCAACAAGCGGTCTACATCATATTCCATCAATACCTTACCGTTCAAGTCCTGTGCATGCTTGAAAGGACCATCCAAGAGAGTCACCTCATTCAAGGCAAAAGTGTTCGGATACAACTTGTCTTGTGCCTGTAATCCTGAAAAACCTATCAAGCAGGCCATCAATGCCCATGCTTTCTTTTTCATAACCATTCTTTATCTTATTCGTTTATAATCGAAGAAATCCACATCTACATAGCCACCTGTCTGCTTTGTAGCATAATTGAATATCGCATATTTTGTCCCCATAAAGAAGCGGCGGTAATCGAATATCATCTTAAAATCGGAACCAATTTTCGTCCAGTCTTTCCCGTTCAGGCTATAATAGAAAGCAGCAATGTCTTTGCCTACCCGGAAATCTCCATCAATACGCAGGTAAACTACATCCTGTGTCAATTCCACACGCGCCTTTTCATCAGTCTCCACATGTGTCACCGCCTTGTCCGAATCGCGTAAAGCTACCACCTGTGACGACATCGTAAGGTATTTCTTTCCGCCTTCCATCACTACCGAAAGTACACCGGCATCGCCATTGAAAGCACTGAAACCTGCTACATCCCCTTCTTTCATATGAGACACATCGATAGACACACTTCCCGTACATTTCGGTCCTTCCATACGTTGGGTCAACGTATTCGGTGCCCAAAACAGGTTTTCTACCACCCGATGCGTCTTCAATCGTAAATAACCCGGACGTTCCGAAAGCGACCATGCTTCGTTTATCGGGTTATGGTTCCATTGCCAGTTGATTTTCATTTCCTGTTTTCCAAAATCGTCACTCACCACCAAGGGCAAGGCAGGACATCCTTGCACGGGTTTTTCCATGATTTCGGGTACACGGCCTTCCTCATTGCCCAGCATCGGCCATCCGTCTACCCAGCGGCAAGGCATCAGTGTAAGGACACGTCCCACACCTCCACGATCCTGGAAGATGACACCATACCAATTGCCCTTCTCATCATCCACAATGCATCCTTGTCCTACATACGGGAAACCGGCAAAGTCCGATTCCAATATTACTTTCTTTTCATAAGGACCGGTTATCTTATCGGCACGATAGCACACCTGACGACGCTTGCCTCCATTAGGCCACGAAATCATCAACAGATAATACTTTCCGTTGTATTTAATGGCACGGCTTCCTTCCAACAATCCGGTTTCGGTACTATCGCGCTCGAAGATTTTCATATCCACTCCTCCAGGCTGCACCCCTGTAAGGTCTGGCTTCAATTCGCGTAATTGCCCTGTTCCATAATAGATATATACACGTCCGTCATCGTCGAACAACAAAGACGCATCGTGGAAATGAGGCAAGCGGGAAACAAGTTCCCATTTCCCTTTCGGATCTGTAGTGGCATACACATATCCTTTATAGGGCTTGTCATTGGGCGAAAAATAAGCATAATATTTCCCATTGTGGTAACGGATTGAGGTGGCCCACTGCCCTCTTCCGTATGCAGTACATCCGTTCAGGTCATAATTCGGTGTATCGGTCAAACGGTCGAACAAATAACTGGCCGTCTCCCAATTCACCAAATCTTTAGAATGCATAATAGGTGCGCCCGGCATCAGATGCATCGTAGTGCTTACCAGATAAAAGTCGCTACCAACACGGATAACATCAGGGTCGGGCACATCACTCCACAACATCGGGTTAGTAAAAGTACCGTCACCATTATCGCTCGATTGAGCCCGGACTAAGCCGCAAAAAGGAATGCACATCATCAGTGCTACGAAAAACCTGCGTATTTTCATATCGTTATTAGTTATAAGTTTGCCTACAAATTTAAAAGAAAAAACAAACATCTCATACCCCAAAACTAAAGATATTCTGTAAGATGGTACATCTGAGCATGAAAATAATACAAGATGTAACATAGAGAATAAAATATGTAACATACGCAACAATCTTTTTCATCCCGACCTATTAACTTTGTAAACGACTATTCGACACTACTCATTATTATAATATAAACACCATGAAAAAAACATTAAGCTTATTGACGTGGGGCACGCTGAGCCTACTTGCATGCTCATGTGCCAGCAATCAAATGGAGGTTACTCCTGGTACTCCTGTATTCAGTAATTTCACCTATACAGGACAAGATGCCGTGTACGAACAGAATCCGCTCGCTTCCGACGAATTCTACACCCCCATCCTACAAGGATGTTACCCCGACCCCAGTATCTGCAAGAAAGGAAACGATTATTACCTGGTATGTTCTTCGTTTGCCATCAATCCGGGCGTACCTATTTTCCATTCGACCGACCTGGTCAACTGGAAACAAATCGGCCATGTGCTCGACCGCCCCTCGCAACTGAAGGTGGAAGACACAGGAATCAGTGCCGGCGTATATGCACCTACCATCCGCTATAATCCGAACAATGACACATTCTATATGATTACCACCCAGTTTGCCGGAGGGTTCGGAAACATCATCGTCAAGACCAAAGATCCGATGCAAGGCTGGAGCGACCCTATCAAGCTGAACTTTGAAGGCATCGACCCGTCTATCTTCTTTGATGATAACGGAAAAGCTTACGTAGTACACAATGATGCACCAGAGAAGGCACTGTATGAAGGACACCGCGTTATCAAGGTATGGGAATATGATGTAGAAAAAGACCAAATCGTTCCCGGAACAGATAAAGTGATAGTAAACGGAGGAGTAGACCTCTCGAAGAAACCTATCTGGATTGAAGCTCCACACCTGTACAAGAAAGATGGAAAATATTACCTGATGTGTGCCGAAGGAGGAACAGGAGGCATGCATAGTGAAGTAATATTTATCGGAAACAGCCCCAAAGGCCCGTTTACACCGGCTCCGGAGAACCCCATCCTGTCACAACGCCACCTGAATGCCGACCGTCCTGACAAAGTGGACTGGGCAGGACATGCCGACCTGGTGGAAGGACCTGACGGAAAATATTACGGAGTATTCCTTGCCATCCGTCCCAACAATGCCAATCAAGTAAACACAGGACGTGAAACCTTTATTCTTCCTGTCGACTGGAGCAGCACTTTCCCCGTATTCGAAGGAGGAATGGAACCTCTAAAGGCCAAGCTGAAAATGCCGGCAGGTGTCACCAACCAGACCGGACAAAACGGTTTCTTCCCGAACGGAAACTTCACCTATACTGAGGATTTCACTTCGGACACACTGGATTACCGCTGGGTAGGCATAAGAGGAGCACGCGAAAAATTCATCTCCACTTCGCCCAATGGCCTGACCATCAACCCATACGATGTAAACATCAAGGTAGTACAACCTACGTCTACCTTGTTCTATCGCCAGCAACACCTCAACTTTACGGCCACTACCACCCTGAACTACATTCCACGTTCGGAGACCGACCTGGCTGGTATTACATGTTACCAAAGCGAAGCCTTCAACTACGTGTTCGGCGTGACCAAGAAAGGAGAAGAAGACGTACTGGTATTGCAACGCACCGAAAAAGGAAACTCTACCGTGCTGGCAAGTACTCCGGTAAAGGAAACACGCCCCATCCTATTGCAGGTGAAAGCCACGGGCGACCAGTATACTTTCAGTTATTCTACAGACGGAAAGACCTTCCAGCCTGTAGGTGGAACCGTTTCGGGAGATATTCTTTCGACCAATGTGGCAGGTGGATTCACCGGTGCTATGATAGGACTTTACGCCACAACAGGCAATGATGCCACGGCACAATAAATAAGCATGGTGCGACACATATAGTTGCATCATGCCACGCACATAGCTTCATCGGGTTGCGCATATACTTCCGTTGCCCGATGAAGCTATGTGCATTATCCGAAGCATACGCCCATGCGTTTGCCCTGAATTATCAAATCGTTATCGGCAGTAACTAATTTCAACTTGCCCGCTACCTCCGACAAGGGAACAGACACTATCTCCGAACCCCGGAGCGCCACCATCCGCCCGAATTGCTTTTGAGCTATCAGTTCCGTAGCGTGCCCTCCCATACGGGTGGCAAGGGTACGGTCGAACGCCGTAGGACTTCCTCCGCGCTGGATATATCCCAACACCGTTTCACGTGTCTCAAAACCGGTCTCATACTCGATTTCCTCGGCTATGTATTGAGCAGCCTTTTTCCCGTTAAAGGTGGGAATACCTTCCGCTACCACCACAATCGAATAGGGTTTCCCTTTCTTCAACCGGTTGATGATGACATCACCTATATTATGTATATTGAACGGAAGTTCGGGAATCAGGATGATGTCACCCCCTCCTGCCATACCCGAATGAAGGGCTATCCATCCTGCCTTGTGCCCCATCACCTCGATTACCATCACACGCTGGTGCGAACTGGCGGTAGAGTGCAGACGGTCAATGGCTTCGGTGGCAATACTCACCGCCGAATCGAACCCGAACGAAATATCCGTACCGAACACATCATTATCAATAGTCTTGGGTATCATCACCACATTCACTCCGGCTTTGGCAAGCATGGCCGCCGTATTCTGCGTGCCGTTTCCTCCGATACAGACCAGGCACTCAAGCCCGTGGTCATGAATCGTCTTCAGCAATGCCGCAGGCCTGCTATCGGAAAGCGAAAACCCACGGTCTTTCCGGAAAGGCTTCACACGTGAAGTACCCAGCACCGTGCCCCCCATCGTAAGCAATCCGCCCAACGAATTCTCTGTAAGCTGGATTACATCATCGTCCAGCAATCCCCGAAAACCATTGTGGATACCATATACTTCCATTCCATAATAACTGATAGCCGTCTTGCAAACGCCTCTGATGGTAGCGTTTATGCCCGGACAATCACCTCCTGCCGTTAAAATTCCGATTCTCATAACCTTCAAAATTTGTCTTCGTGTGGTAAAGTTATAAGAAAAAAGTGTAGATTTGTCTTTTCTAACACAAAAATACACCACAAATACAAGAAATAGGCTAACTTTGCAGCGTTTCAATAGCACAAGAAAGACGCTTCGGACACACTAGTCCTGTATGCGTGTGCCATAAAAAAGGAATACCAATGGTTTCAACAAAGTTAATCGAAAAGTTGTTTGTTTCCCGCCAAAAGGAAATAGATTGCTATAACACACAAGCCGAAGCCATTCAAGACAGAGTTTTCCACAAGCTGGTCGAGAATGCTTCTGATACGGAATGGGGGAAAAAATACGATTATGCCCATATCCGGACATACGCTGATTTCCAGCGGGTACCGGTCCAGACCTACGAAGACGTGAAAGGCTATGTAGACCGTATGCGCCATGGCGAAAAAAACGTGCTGTGGCCCGGACGTGTCATCTGGTATGCCAAATCATCGGGCACTACCAACGATAAGAGCAAGTTCATCCCCGTAAGCAAAGACGGATTACGGCACGTCCATTATCAAGGCGGAACCGATGCCGTAGCTCTCTACCTGCGCTCGAATCCGGAAAGCAAGTTCTTTTCGGGCAAAGGACTGATACTGGGAGGAAGCCACAGCCCGAATTACAATGTAAAGGACAGCTTGGTAGGCGACCTTTCTGCCATCCTGATACAAAACATCAACCCGCTGGTGAACCTTATCCGCGTGCCCAGCAAGGAAATTGCCCTGCTAAGCGAATTTGAAGAAAAGGTGGAACGCATTGCCGAAACTACCATCCATGAAAACGTGACGAACCTTTCGGGAGTACCCTCGTGGATGCTTGCCGTCATCAAGCGCATTCTGGAGAAAACCGGTGCCAAACATCTCAACGAAGTCTGGCCCAACCTGGAAGTATTCTTCCACGGAGGAGTATGCTTCACACCTTACCGTGAACAATATAAACAGCTCATCCCGTCCGACAAGATGCACTACATGGAGACCTACAACGCCAGCGAAGGTTTCTTTGGCTTGCAAAACGACCTGTCCGACCCTGCAATGCTTCTGATGATAGACTACGATGTATTTTACGAATTCATCCCACTGGAAGAAATAGACAATCCGCATCCCACCATCGTACCCTTGACTGGCATAAAAACGGGACGTAACTATGCCATCGTCATCAGTACTTCGTGCGGCTTATGGCGGTATATCCTGGGTGACACGGTAAAGTTTACCCAAAAAGACCCGTATAAATTCATCATCTCCGGACGTACCAAGCATTTCATCAATGCTTTCGGCGAGGAACTGATGGTGGACAATGCCGAAAAAGGACTCGCCAAGGCATGTGACGCTACAGGTGCACAAGTCCTGGAGTACTCGGCGGCTCCGGTCTTTATGGACGCCAATGCCAAATGCCGCCATCAATGGCTGATTGAGTTCAGCGTGATGCCCGACTCGCTGGATAAGTTCCGTCACGTGCTCGACCGCTCTTTGCAGGAAATCAATTCCGACTATGAAGCCAAACGGCATAAAGACATCACTTTACAGGAACTGGAAATCATCGTGGCACGCCCCAACTTGTTCCACGACTGGTTAAAGCAAAAAGGAAAGCTGGGAGGACAACACAAGGTGCCCCGCCTGAGCAACAACCGCGACTATATAGAAGAAATGTTGAAACTTAATTCGTAAACTTATTGCATGAAGCCCATACCCAAATACCTTGCCCTGTTACTGATTATCATCGGATTTTACGCCTGTGCCAGCACGGGGTCGCCCGATGGAGGTCCTTACGATGAAGAGCCTCCCAAGTTTGTACGTGCCACACCGGCTCCGAATGCCATCAATAACACCCGTAAGAATGTATCCATCGAATTCGATGAATTCATCAATTTGGAAAATGCTTCGGAAAAAGTCATCATCTCTCCCCCACAGCGCGAACAACCCGAAGTAAAAACCAGCGGGAAACGGGTCGTGGTGAAGTTTATCGACTCACTAGTGGCAAATACTACGTATACCATCGACTTCGGAGATGCCATTGTAGACAATAATGAAGGCAATCCGTTGGGACTATTCTCGTATGCCTTTTCTACCGGCCCCGAAATAGATACCATGGCGGTATCGGGCACCGTGCTCAATGCCGAAAACCTGGAACCTATAAAAGGTATACAGGTTGGATTACATAAGAATTTGAACGACACCGCTTTCACCAAGCTCCCGTTCGACCGTATATCGCGCACCGACAGCCGCGGACAGTTCACCATCCGGGGAATCGCACCGGGCAAATACCGCATTTATGCCTTGCAGGACGGAAACCAGAACTACATGTACGACTCAAAGACCGAAACCGTGGCATGGTCCGACTCACTCATTATCCCAAGTATGGCACCTGCTTTACGTCACGACACAGTATGGAACGAAATCGATACTACACACATCGATACCATATACGAAGTACATTATACCCGCTTTATGCCCGATGACATCATGATGCGTGCCTTTAAGCAGGAAAGTTCATTACAATACCTTGCCAAGAGCGAACGTCCAGACACCAAGAAATTCGCTCTTTATTTCAGTGCGAAAGCCGACACCCTGCCCACATTGAGAGGACTGGACTTCGACGAGAAACAGCTCATCGTGGAAGCAAACCAACGGAACGACAGCATCACCTATTGGGTGAAAGACACTACGTTATGCGAGCGCGACACCCTGACCATCGAACTGAAGTATCTGGAAACTGATACATTAGGAAAACTGGTACCCACTACCGACACCCTGCGTATGATAAATAAGATTCCGCGTGAACGCCGTCTGGCAATGAAAAAAGAAGCTGACGAAAAAGCAGAAAAAGAACGCAAGAAGAAAGAAAAGAAAGGTGATACCATCGTAGTGGAAACTCCATTCCTCACCATGAACGTAGACGCGCCTTCTGAACTGGATATCAACCGTAACATCGTCTTGAGTTTTGAAGAGCCGGTGGAAAACATCGACACAACGGCTATCCACATGCAGACGATGGTAGACTCGGTATGGCAAGACACACCTTTCATTTTTATGGCCGACACCATCGCTCCAAGGCGTTATGAAATACTTGCCAATTGGCAACCCGGACAAGAATACCAGCTTACCATAGATTCACTCGGCTTCAAAGGTATCTACGGACTTTATACCAACAAAGTGGAAAATAAGCTGAAAGTAAAGACCACTGATGCATACGGCACGCTCTACCTCAATATTGTGGGAGCCGGACCGCATGCCATCGTACAACTATTAAACAACAGCGATGCAGTAATACGCCAGCAACCTGTTTCCGAAAAAAACACGTGCGACTTTTACTTCCTGCAACCCGGAACGAAATATTACATCCGCTTGTTTAATGATACAAACAACAATGGCAAATGGGATACAGGAAACTACGACGAGAAACTGCAACCTGAAGAGGTATTCTATTTCCCGAAAACCTGGGAAATGAAAGCAAATTTCGAGTTTGAAGAAACCTGGAACATTCACGCTATTCCGCTAGACAAACAAAAACCAAACGAAATAAAGAAGCAAAAACCCGACGAAGCAAAAAAAATTAAAGACCGAAACAAAGAAAGAGCCAAAAACCTAGGACGAACATGATAAAGAAAATCTTACTCTGCCTGTGCTTGCTGACAGGAAGCCTGGCGATAAAAGCCCAATGCGGTGCCGTAAACAATGCCATCCAGCCGGGTGAAACATTGCATTATGAACTGAAGTTCAACTGGAAATTCATCTGGTTCAACGTGGGCTGGGCAAAAATGAGCGTCAACGAAGCCACCTACAACGGACGATCCTGCTTGCGTACCGACTTGAACTCTTATACGAATAAAAGATTCGACCGATGGTTCAAGATGCGTGATACGCTGACCTGTATCACCAGCCAACAGTTGGAACCGCTCTATTTCCGTAAAGGAGCCGAAGAAGGAAAGCGATACACCGTAGACGAAGTGAAATTCAGTTATAAGAATGGAAAGTGCATCGTTGACCAACAACGCACCCTACGAGGCGTCACTACCCCCAAGCACGATGAAATGGATGTCTGTGTCTACGACATGTTGAGCATCCTGCTGCAGGCACGTTCGTACGACCCTACCGACTACAAAGTAGGCATGAAAATCCTCTTCTCAATGGCTACCGGAAAAGCAGTGGAAAAGCAGACCCTTATTTACCGGGGCAAGGAAAACTTCACATCAGAAAACGGCACGACTTACCGTTGCCTGGTATTCTCATTGGTAGAATATGTCGACAATAAGGAAAAAGAAGTCATTACTTTCTTCGTCACCGATGACCTGAATCACCTGCCCGTACGGCTTGACATGTATCTTAATTTCGGTTCGGCAAAAGCCTTCCTGACCGAAATAAAAGGAAACCGTCATCCGTTGACATCCATTGTAAAAAAATAAAATATGAATACGAATATCCACAATTAGCCAATACCCTGAAAACGAAGATATACTGCATAAGCCATTCCAGTTAACTGCTATAGCCTACGAAGATAACTGAAACGGCAAAGTAAGTATATATTCATTTTGCACACCATTATTCTGGCTAATTGCGGACATTCACATGTCTATTAGGACATAAAGCGGTAGAGACATAGCAGACGCAACATCTTCTCCTTATTCTTAAACATTGATTTGCTACAACTCTACACCGATTTCCCATCAAATCACATACTTCCAACCTACTTTAAAAGCAAAATTGTTCTATCAAAAAATCATCTACACTCTCAAAATATCCCAATTTTGCTTTAAATCCCTAAGAATAAACAGGTTATCAAACTGTTCTTTTTTTTCTAAAATGTGTTCGTTTACACAACTTTTTCGGTAATTTTGCACCGAATTAACTTATACAATCAGAAATATGACAAACAGAGGTTTAAAAATTAACACACTTCGAGGACTATTCGCATTGTCCCTGTTAGGCATTACCGCATGTGTCGACAATGCTTACGACTTGAGCAAAGACGTAGACATGACCATTACGGTAGGTGGAGAAAACTTAAGCATTCCGGGCAGCAATACGGATTCTATCACATTAGAAAAAATTTTCGATCTTGACCCGGAAAGTGATGTACAGGCTGATGCTGACGGCAATTATGCATTAACCATGAATGGAGAAGGCTCTGAATCAACGGTAAATGTAGAAAATGTAACCATTGAAGGAGACCAAATCGCCACAGAAGCTTCTACTACGACTTTGGATTTCGAGTATGTACCTAGCCAAAATGCAGAAGCTGAGGTAAACGACCATACTTCTTTCCATGTGAATAAAACAGATGTTACGACAGATGTTACTGCACTCTATTATTCAGATGTTACATCTACTTCTTCCTTGAACATAAAGTTCAGTGGAAATGCCCGTCAGATGCACCTTGCAGAAGGATTTAAAATTACTTTCCCTTCTTACCTGACTATCAGCAGTGATGGAGACTCACGTTTTCTGATAGAAGGCAATACACTGACTTTTACCGAAGATGTACCTGTCAGAAGCGGTGAAACATTATCAGTCCCGGTATCAGTTACCGCTATCAATTTCGAAAGCATGGGTGATAACGAAGGTTTGATAGCACCGGGCCATCTGGTTATTAATGGAGATATACCGGTAGAAGGACGCGCTTACCTGAGAGCGGAAGACTTCCTTACCCAGCAAAATGTACAATTAACGCTAGATACCGAGCTGGATATCGACAATATTGAACTGACAGAAGTTACGGCGATGGTAGACCCACAGGTAGACATTACCATTGACCCGGTAACCGTCAACGACCTGCCCGAATTCCTGCAAGACAATGAAGTAAGAATCGACATGACCGACCCGAAGATTTATCTCTATGTAAGTAATGAATCACCGGTTGCAGTCAACTTTACTGCCGACCTCATGCCGTACAAAGAAACACAACTTTTGCACACCATCGCACTGGGTAACAAAGAAAACGGAACAGAAGAGATTATCATCCCTGCCAATCGTACCGATTACGTCATCTGCCTGCACCGCCTGAGTGATGACGCCGGAATTACGGCTGACGAAATCATTACCGTTTCCAATCTGAATGACCTTGTGGAAACCATTCCTGATGAAATCCGGATTGAAAACATCGAAGCCACAGCCGTACAAGAACGCATTACCATGACCCTGGGTAGAGACTACACCGTCAAGACAGACTATAATGTCGTAGCACCTTTGCAATTCAACAACGGTACAGAAATCGTTTATAACGATCAAATGGATGGCTGGAACAGTGATATGGAAGACTTGGATGTACGGCACGCCGAAATCTCATTGGATGCGACAAATACCATTCCACTAGGCATGACCATGACAGCAAATGCCATCGACCGCGACGGCAATGTAATGGATGAAATCACTGCTACAGTAGAGGGCAATATCACTGCCGGAACTCCAGAGAATCCTTCTTCCAGCAAACTGACTATACGCCTGGAATCTCATGCTGACGGAGCATTGAAGAACATGGACGGTATCTCATACCGAGTAGTAGCCGAAGTTCCTACCGAAGTACAAGGCCAAGTACTGAACGAAAAACAAGCGTTGGTACTCGACAATGTAATCATTACCGTCAGAGGTGGAATTACCGTAGACTTAAATTAACACAAACAGCTATTCAATATTCGTAAGTAAGATAGACATTTATGAAAAAAATACATAAACTTTTAACCGTAGCTGCCGTAGCAGGCTCATGCCTGACTGTCTCGGCACAAGCTTTACACTCCGGATACTTCCTTGAAGGATACAGCTATCGTCACCAATTGAATCCGGCATTCGCTGGAGAACGCAACTACATCAGCATCCCTGCTTTAGGTAATATCAATATCGGGACACAGGGAAATATCGGCGTAGGCACATTCTTATTCCCCCAAAACGACCAACTGACTACGTTCATGCATTCCAGCATCAACGGACAAGACTTCTTAGGCGAACTGAAAGACAAAAACCGTCTCAGCGCCAATATCAACATGACGTTGCTCGCAGCCGGATTCCATGCATGGGGCGGATTTAATACGGTAGACATCAACTTGCGTTCAAATACAAGCATGAACCTTCCGTACGACTTGTTCGCCTTTATGAAAATGGGTATGACAGGAAGTGAGACACACTATGATATAGGTGACTTGGGCATCCAGTCGAACAATTACATAGAACTGGCATTCGGACACTCACGCAAGATTAACGACAAACTCAACGTGGGCGGTAAATTAAAGTTCCTGTTGGGTGCCGCCAACCTCAGCCTGAAAATGACCGATATGGATGTCACCTTGAGCCAAGACAAATGGATGGTAAAAGCCAATGGTGAGATGAGTGCTTCATTGAAAGGCCTGACTATGCCTACGAAAGCCGAAAGCGGAAGAAACGTTGACAATGCCAGCCAACGTGACTTGATAGACTGGGACAATATGGACGTAGACAGCCCGGGACTGAGCGGTTTCGGTATGGCTATCGACTTGGGTGCTACCTATAAGGTGATGGACGACTTGACCGTATCTGCCGCATTGCTCGATTTCGGCTTCATGTCATGGAACAATACGATTAAAGCAGCTACCAGCAACGCTCCGTGGGAATTCGACGGATTCCAAAACATCGCGGTCGACTCTGAATTGGGCGACGATGACCCCAACTCATTGGAAAGCCAACTGGACGCTATCGGAAAAGACCTGGAAGACTATGCCAGCTTCCACCGTACGGAAAACGGAGTGAAACGTACCGCCATGCTGGGCGCCACACTGAATATTGGTGCGGAATATGCGTTCCCTCTTTACAAGAAACTCCATTTCGGTTTCTTGTCGTCTACACGCATCAACGGCAAGTATAGCTGGTCGGAAGGACGTATCTCGGCAAACGTAGCACCCATCAAATGGTTTGATGCCGGTGTCAACTATGCGATTTCTTCATTCGGCTCTTCATTCGGATGGTTGCTGAACTTTCATCCACGTGGATTCAACTTCTTCATTGGTATGGACCACTTGATGGGTAAAGTCACCCCGCAGTTCATCCCTGTCAAGAGCGGAAATATGAACGTCAGCTTAGGCTTTAACGTAACTTTTGGAGATCGGAAATGACCTGAAAGGAAATGAACAAATTCTGATTAATGAATACCTGCAATTTACAGGAATAAAAAAAGAGGGGGTGCATGGACATTCCCTCTTTTTCGTTACATGGTTTCTTTATTTAAACAGCATCAAAATGTGCATTTTGTTGATGCTATCATAGAGAACCCAGACCACACAAGAATACACAAAGAAACACAGAAGAATAGGTCAATAAACAATATGCTAATGTGAAAATAAATTAGCACATTGCCATATTATTCATTGGCACATTAAAATAGAATCTGTGTCCGTCTGTGTCTTTCTGTGTTCCATTAAAATGCACAATTTCATACCGCGCATGGTATAACATCAATAAGTCCATCCGCTGTAAGATTATTAATCTTCAGGCTGCAAGATTATTAATCTTACAAGCGGAAGATTAATAATCTTACACCAGACGAAGTTATCTGCGCTAATCTGCGTTTCAGCCAATCAAATTGCTTTAATCTGTGGTGGAAACCTTACTTGTTCAGCCTCCAGGTAAACCCGTCTTTTGTATCTTTTACCTCGAAACCTAATGCAGCAAGGCTATCGCGAATCTTATCACTTGTTGCCCAGTCTTTGTTGGCTTTGGCTTTCATGCGTTCTTCCAGCAACATGTCTACCACCTTGCTGAAGGCTTCCTCGCGGGCGGCATTGTTCTCACCTTCTGCCTTCAATCCCAAAATATCGAACGCGAACAGGTGGAATACGCTCTTCAGTTCCTCCAAGTCGGCGGCACTGATGGTCGCTTTCTTATCCAGTACGGTGTTGATCATGCGGATGCCGTCGAAGAGGTGCGAGATGACAATCGGTGTGTTCAGGTCATCGTTCATCACTTCGTAGCATTTCTCACGCAAGCCGGCAGGCTCGATACCTGAAGTAGAAGCGGACGGCGTGATGCGCTCGAGGTTCTTGATGCCTTCCAGCAGGCGTTCCAAGCCCTTCTCGGCTGCTTGCAAGGCTTCGTTGCTGAAGTCCACCGTGCTGCGGTAATGCGCTTGCAGGATGAAGAAACGGATGGTCATCGGCGAATACGCTTGGGCAAGGAGCTTGTTCGAGCCGGTAAAGAACTCTTCGAGCGTAATGAAATTACCCAACGATTTGCCCATCTTCTGCCCGTTGATGGTAATCATGTTGTTGTGCATCCAATAGCGTACCATGGGATGTCCTTCGGAAGCCACGGCTTGCGCGATTTCGCATTCGTGGTGCGGGAAGATAAGATCCATGCCTCCTCCGTGTATATCGAATGTCTCGCCCAGATACTTGCGTCCCATCGCGGTACATTCGCAATGCCAGCCGGGGAAACCGTCGCTCCATGGCGAAGGCCAGCGCATGATGTGTTCGGGCTGGGCACATTTCCACAGGGCGAAGTCGGCCGGGTTATGCTTTTCCTGCTGCCCGTCCAGTTCGCGGGTGGTATTGATGACATCATCCAGGTTGCGTCCCGAAAGCACGCCATAATGGTGATCTTTGTTGTATTTTGCCACATCGAAGTACACCGAACCTTGGCTTTCATAGGCATATCCGTTTTTCAGGATTTCCTCTACCAGCTTGATTTGCTCGATAATGTGTCCCGAAGCGTGCGGCTCGATGCTGGGTGGAAGCACATTGAGGGCTTCCATCGCCTTGTGGTAGCGGAGCAGGTAATACTGCACCACCTCCATCGGCTCCAGCTGTTCCAGCCGTGCTTTCTTGGCAATTTTGTCTTCTCCTTCATCGGCATCGTGCTCCAGATGGCCCACATCGGTAATGTTGCGCACATAACGCACTTTATAGCCCAGATGTTGCAGGTAACGGAACAGGATATCAAAGGTAATGGCAGGACGTGCGTGTCCCAAATGAGGGTCTCCGTAAACAGTAGGACCGCATACATACATTCCCACATGAGGAGCGTGTAAAGGAACAAACGATTCCTTCCGGCGGTTCAACGTATTGTAAATAACCAGTTTATTTTCCATATTTCTAGCTTTATTAAGGCCACAAAAATAACGAAAAAGAAAATAGATACCAAAGAAAAAAACAGGATTCGTTCAAAGACATTTTTTACACATGCTGCCGCACCAGCTTCTCAATCACCTCCGGATAATAGCGGTACTCCAACTGATGCACACGTGCAGCCAAACGTTCGGGCGTATCATCAGGCAACACTTCGCATCGTGCCTGAAAGATATAATCCCCCTCGTCATAACGTTCGTTGACATATTGTATCGTTATGCCGCTTTCCTTTTCTCCTGCCGCCAACACTGCTTCATGTACATGCATGCCATACATGCCTTTCCCACCGAACTTAGGCAACAATGATGGATGGATGTTTACAATACGGCAGGGCCAAACCCGCAAAATATCTTCTGGAATACGCAACAAAAAGCCGGCAAGTACAATAAAATCAACTTCATACCCGCGTAGCACTTCCAGCGCCTCTCCCGAAGCAAATCCGGCAGAAGTTACCACCCGGCACGGCACTCCCAACCGTTCGGCACGTTTGATAACTCCAGCAGTAGTACGTGATGCAATGACAATTTCTACGCTTACTTCCTCTTTCTCTTCAAAATAACGGATGATCCGCTCGGCATTCGTTCCTTCACCCGATGCCAAAATTGCTATTTTCTTCATATTTTTACCTGTTTTCGTGCACAGAATATATAAAAATGTGCAAAGAGAATGCATTTATTTGCCCGAATATTTGTATAGAACGAGAAATATTTATTCCTTTGCACCGAAAATTAAACAAAATTATTCTATTTATAAACTTAAAACAAGAAAATTATGTCTGAAATCGCATCAAAAGTACAGAAAATCATCGTTGATAAACTGGGTGTAGAAGAATCAGAAGTTACTCCGACCGCTAGCTTTACTAACGATTTGGGTGCAGACTCTTTGGATACTGTAGAACTGATCATGGAATTCGAAAAAGAATTCGGTATTTCTATTCCTGACGACCAGGCAGAAAAAATCCAGACTGTAGGAGACGCTATCTCTTATATCGAAGCTAACGCAAAATAAGTAATTCTGTTTATGGAATTAAAAAGAGTAGTAGTAACAGGTCTTGGTGCAATTACTCCGGTAGGAAATACGGTTCCAGACTTTTGGAACAACCTGCTGAACGGAGTAAGCGGAGCAGGACCTATTACTCATTTTGATGCATCCAAATTCAAGACTCAGTTCGCTTGTGAGGTAAAAAACTTCAATGCCACTGATTTCATCGACCGCAAAGAAGCCCGTAAAATGGACTTATATACCCAGTATGCGGTAGTAGCAGCCAAAGAAGCAGTAACCGATGCGGGTCTTGATGTGGAAAAAGAAGACTTGAACAAAATCGGAGTCATTCTGGGCGTAGGTATCGGAGGTATACATACGTTCGAAGAAGAAGTAGCCGGATACGAAAAGACCAAAGATACCATCGGTCCTAAATTCAATCCGTTCTTTATTCCTAAAATGATTGCCGACATCGCTTCCGGACAGATTTCCATCATGTACGGATTCCACGGACCGAACTTTACCACGACTTCTGCATGCGCTTCTTCTTCGAATGCCATCGCAGATGCGTTCAATTATATCCGCTTGGGCAAAGCCAACATCATCGTGACCGGTGGTGCCGAAGCTGCTATCTTCCCTGCTGGTGTAGGAGGTTTCAATGCCATGCATGCCCTTTCTACCCGCAACGATGACCCGCAACGTGCCTCACGCCCGTTCAGCGGAAGCCGTGACGGTTTTGTCATGGGTGAAGGTGCAGGATGCCTGATTCTGGAAGAGCTGGAACATGCCAAAGCACGCGGAGCCAAGATTTACGCGGAACTTGCCGGCGTAGGCGCTTCGGCAGATGCTTATCACCTGACAGCTTCCCATCCTGAAGGATTAGGAGCCAAACTGGTGATGATGAACGCATTGGAAGATGCCGGTATGAAACCGGAAGATATCGACTATATCAATGTACACGGGACTTCTACCCCTGTAGGCGATGTTTCTGAAGTGAAAGCCATCAAAGACGTGTTCGGAGAACATGCCTACAAGCTGAACATCAGTTCTACCAAATCCATGACCGGACACCTGCTGGGCGCAACCGGAGGAGTAGAAGCCATCGCCTGCGTACTGTCTGTTAAGAATGACATTGTACCCCCGACCATCAACCACGAAGAAGGAGATAACGATGAAAACATCGACTATACCCTGAACTTTACTTTCAACAAGGCACAGGAACGTACCGTCCGTGCAGCCTTGAGCAATACATTTGGTTTCGGTGGACACAATGCATGTGTAATCATTAAAAAATACACTGAATAAACTGTGTTTGGCAATATAACAGATAAGATAAGACTCCTCTTCCGCAAGGACAAGGAGCCTTATCTTTGTTTTTACCGAATGACCGGATTCTATCCGCGGAACATTGACATCTACAAACAAGCATTGCTGCATAAATCGTCTTCCATCAAAAACGAGAAAGGACGTGTGCTGAACAACGAACGACTGGAGTTCTTGGGTGATGCCATTCTGGATGCCGTGGTAGCTGATATTGTATACAAAAAGTTTGAAGGTAAGCGCGAAGGATTTCTGACCAATACACGTTCGAAAATCGTACAACGGGAAACACTCAACCATGTGGCGGTACAAATCGGACTGGATAAACTGGTAAAGTTCACCACCCGCCAATCTTCTCACAACAGTTATATGTGTGGCAATGCTTTCGAAGCTCTGATTGGTGCACTATATCTGGACCGGGGCTATCGCGCCTGTAAGAAGTTTATGGAAGAACGCATCATCAACCAATATTTGAATCTGGACAAAATTTCACGCAAAGAAGTCAATTTCAAGTCTAAGCTTATTGAGTGGAGCCAGAAAAACAAGTTCGAAGTAACCTTCAAACTGGTCAATCAGTCGGTAGACGAAGAACAAAACCCCGTGTTCAACACACAAATATTGGTAGAAGGTATTCCTGCCGGAAACGGGAAAGGATATTCCAAAAAAGAATCACAGCAAGAAGCTGCCCACGAGACCCTGCAGAAAATAAAGAATGACCCTCAATTCATAGATGCGATTTTTGCATCAAAAGCCGAAAGAGAGAAAGACACAGAACCGGTGTATACAGAAGATTCTCCCAGCGTAATGGAGACCAACGAGGATCAAACCATTGATGTCCGGGAAGAACTCATAACAGAACGCTATGATGATACGGAACGCATCATAGCAGAAGCGGAAGAAGCCGCATTCAAAGAAGAAATTCAAGAAAAGACATCAGCCGATTCCGAAGAGGAACGCATATAGATTCATCGGCCTACGGATATATCATCATCACTTCATGAAGATATATCCGTAAGCCGATGAAAGCTATATCAATCCAACCTCTACAACGGCTTATACTCTACAAAAGCCTCCATCGCCTCGTAGCAGGCAAGCCCCAATTTGTCGTAAAGTGAAGCGGTGCCACGGTTGCGGTCCTCGCTGCGTTGCCAGAAGAGGCGCTCGTCATTGCCCAGGAACGGGGCACTCTCCATCTGAGACTGGTGCTTCAGGATGGAATTCCGTTTCG
>NZ_NFJG01000067.1:0-23368 GCF_002159755.1 Bacteroides sp. An269 | reverse complement strand
TGCCGGATGACCCGAAGCCCGGCTTCCACCGCCTTCCTCCGCCCTTTCCGCTACGCTCCAAGGACGGAGGAAGGCGGTGGCGGAGTTGCACTTCTAACTTGACGGTGGGAAAATCTTTTGCGCATCTATGTAAGACTGTTTATCATTGAAACGCGCATTGATTTCTACCCTACCCGCTAAGCCTTGATAAGAAAGATTGCTTGAACCGGTAATGACACATCCGGGTTGCTCACCGCCTTCATTGATTTCGTCTCTATATTCAAACAAATACATCTTGGCATGACAAGGATCTTCCGTTTTTCGGATTTCTAATGAGCCGTCTTTTATCTTATGGAGAAAAATGGCAAATGACTCCAGTTGTTCTGCTCCATCCAAAAAGTCCGTATCGTTGAACAATCGTATAAACTGGTTAAAGAAGTCTTCCCTGATTTGTCCACGCGATTGTATTGTCCGTGCGAATGAATCGACTTCGCGGACATACTTCGTGATTTGTGTATCTATATCAAGTCCTACCAGAATGCGAATTTGTTTATCTGCCAAATTTTCTGCCAGTAACTTATAGCCGGAAAAATAGAAATATCCCACTAAAATGTCTGTTGAGGCTGTTTTAGGTAATATTCCATTCATTATATCCGACAACAGTTTTTCCTGATTGGTTATAAAGCTGTTTTGTTCAACCGTCATTGATGTTTGCTAATTATCCGTTTCTTAAATCTATGATTGACACTTAGCTGTGTCCCCTACAAAAGTAAGCATAATAAACGGAAAAATACAGCTTTCTTGAAAAAGAAATACAGTTAATCGTTCTTGTTCATTAGGTGCATCACGGCTTTCTCTATTATGTCTCTTTTCTTCTACAGACGGATAAACGTTTTAGAAGTGGTCATGAAGAAGCGTATAAGTTGGGATATGATTTCGATAAAGCTATCTGAATTGATAAACACATATAGCTGCGTTGTATGCACGATTAGTAATCGTAATTTGAACGGAGTAATGTGAATGAAGCGTATTAGTTATCTTTTATGCCTGAAGCAGTTAATTGTTTTTGTTTATCAGGTTTACTACGACCTTTACCATTACATCCTTTTCTTCCGTACGGCTTTCGGCAATCATCAGTGTGAGGGCGACAAGGGTGTTGTCGGCGATGCGCTTTGTGCCGTCCGGATTATAGAGGATACCGTTGCCTGCCATAAACCATAAGAAGAGCGTTGCGGCAATGCGCTTGTTGCCATCGCTGAACGAATGATTCTTTGTGACGAGGTAGAGCAACATGGCGGCTTTTTCTTCTACCGACGGATAGAGGTCTTGTCCGCCGAATGTCTGGTATATCTGTCCGATGGAACTCTTGAACGAATCATCTTTTTCATGGGCGAACCATTGACTTCCGCCAAACTTGGCTTTCAGTTCTTCGATAGCTTGCATGGCTCCCTCATAGGTAGCGTGGAACTTGGCTTCGTTCGTGGTCTGCTCTACCGCCAACTGCTGATAATCGTACTTATCCAACGTATCGAGGGCATAAGCATAGTCGGAAACCACTTCTACCAGATTGAGGGCATCATCGGAAGTCAATGCCTCTCGTGCCTTGACCGTCCTGCCCAAGACGGCGACTAACTGTTTCAGTTCCGTGTAGCGTTGTTCCGTCAAAGCCTTATTGACGGCATAACCTTTCACCAGATATTCTTTCAGCACTTTGTTAGCCCACCGACGGAATTCAACACCATTTTTAGACTTCACACGATACCCCACGGATATAATTACATCCAGATTATAGAAGTTCACATCATGAGTTTGGCTTTTTCCAGCTATAGCACCGTGTTGAGTGGTTGTCGCAAATTTTGCGACAACCACTTCGTCAGCCAATTCTTCACGAATAGCGTTGTCGATATGTTTTCGAATGGTCTTAGAATCCCTTCCGAATAACTCCGCCATTTGGCTAACATTCAACCAAACCGTTTCTTTGTCTACCTTAACATCTAATCGCGTTTCTCCATCGGCAGAACGATAGATGGCTATTTTATTCTTCAAGTCCATATCCCAACTCTTTAAAGAGGTTCAACAGTTCCTTTTTGCTTTCATCTTCCTTACGAAGCAGTTCTTGCATCTCACTTTGCAGTTGCGTCATCTTCGTATCGAAGTCGATGCCCTCATCCCGGTTCTTGAACTCGATGTATTTGCTGGGCACGAGCGACCACCCTTTTGCTTCGATTTCTTCAAGCGTAGCGGAATAGCAGTATTCGGGTACGTTGCGATAAGTCTGTTCATGACCTTCGCGTTGCCAGTTATGAAAGTTTTCGGCTATTTGCGCAATCTGTTCCCCAGAGAATTGGATGTATTTCTTCTCGAACGGTTCACCCCATTGACGCAAGTCAATAAACAAAACCTCATTCTCCCGGTTGCGGTAGTTCACCAATTCACCGTTCTGTTCTACCGTACGGGCTTTGCGGTTACCCGCCAATATCCAGAGAGTAACGCTGATGTCCGTAGAGTAGAACATATTACGGGGAAGGATTACAATGGCTTCCACCAAATGGTTCTTTAATAGTTGGCGACGTATGTTCAACTCTGTACCATCGCCGCTCAACGCACCGTTGGCAAGTAGAAAGCCTGCCATACCATTGGCAGACAATTTGGAAACGATGTTCAGAATCCATCCATAGTTGGCGTTACTTGTAGGCGGAACTTCATATCCGTGCCAACACGGGTCGTTGGTCAGTTCGTTTTCTGCCCGCCATGCCTTCTGATTGAAAGGCGGATTTGCCATGATGAAGTCCGCTTTCAAGTCCTTGTGTTGGTCGTCATGGAACGTATCGGCAGCCTTTTCGCCTAAGTTGCAGGCAATACCACGGATGGCAAGATTCATCTTCGCCAACTTATACGTAGTATTAGTGTATTCTTGTCCATATACGGAAATATCTTTCTTGTTGCCGTGGTGTGCTTCAATGAATTTCATGCTCTGCACGAACATGCCGCCGGAACCGCAACAAGGGTCGTAAATCTTGCCCCGGTAAGGTTGTATCATTTCTGCTATCAGGTTGACAATCGTTTTGGGCGTATAATACTCCCCTTTACCTTTTCCTTCGGCTATGGCAAACTTGCCCAAGAAATACTCATAGACGCGACCTATCAAATCGTGTTCCTTGTCTTTCTGTGTATCAATCTTGCCGATGACATCCAACAGGCTTGCCAATTTGGTACGGTCAAGCCCCAAGCCAGAATAATAATTACTTGGCAAAGCTCCTTTCAGTGTCGGGTTGTCTTTCTCCACCTGAGCCAAAGCCGCATCTATCTTGATGGCAATGTCGTTCTGTTTGGCATTTTCTATCAAATAGTCCCAGCGGCTTATTTCGTTTAAATAGAAAACATTCTTGGCGTTATAGAATACAGCCTGTTCGACAAATGCTTCTTTGCCGTCTGCTATCAGTTCGTTGCGGCGTTCCACAAAACGGTCGTAGGCATATTTCAGGAATATCAGACTCAATACCACATGCTTGTATTCCGAAGGTTCAACCGACCCACGTAGTTTATTCGCCGAATCCCAAAGGGTTTCTTCTATGCTCTTTTCTTTCAGCTGTTTCTTTGCCATGTTATTATGTCATTATAAATCATTTTTTTATTTGTTTCTTAAATCTACACTTGACACTTAGCTGTGTTCAACAAAAATAAGCATAATAAACGGAAAAATACAACCTTCTTGAAAAAGAAATGCAGTTAATTGTTTTTGGTCATTAAGTTCATCACTGCTTTCATGTCTTTTATATCGTGCGTTGTATCATGTGTTCCATTAAAATGCACAATTTCATACTGTTCAACGTATCGAGGGCATAGGTATAGTCGGAAACCACTTTCACCAGATACTCTTTCAAAATTCGATTCACTCATATACGAAACTGCGTGCCGCGCTGGCTTTTTACACGATAGCCTACGGAAATGATAACATCAAGAGAATAAAAAGCGACCGGCTGCTTCACTCCATCAACACGCAAAAAATGCGTGTTGTTCTTTTTCTCCAACTCATTTTCAGAAAATACATTATTGATGTGCTTTCTTATGGTCTTTTCATCTCTTTCGAATAATGCTGCCATTTGATTGGCAGATAACCATACGGTATCATTTCCCAATTTCACATCAATGGATGTCTTTCCATCTTTCGTCTGGTAAATTACAATTTTATCACTCAAGTTCATAGCTTGATCTTTTTATAGGGGTTAACAATTTTATTTCTTCTTCTTTTTCCGTATTTCTTCCGCCAGCCGGTAATGTATCGCCGCTTCTATCTCTTTGCCGGCTTGCGAAAGGGCATCGGCGAAACATTCTTGAGCACCGGCGTGCTGGGGTTTTAGCGAGGTTGCTTTGTCCAGGTCGGTCATGGCACCCTCGATGTCGCCTGTGTGCAGGCGCAGTTTGCCCCGATTGTATACGGCTTTGAACTCGTTGGGGCGTAGCTTGACGGCTTGGTTCAGACATTCGCGTGCTTCGTTTATCCGGTTGGCATTGAAAAGCGTGACGCCTTTGCGCACCCAGGCATCGACGTATTCGGGGTACAGTTCGATGGCTTTGTCGTAGTTTGCCAGGGCGGCACGCGTGTCGTGGGCTTGGGTGATGCATTCGTTTCCCATCAGGTAATATTCTTCGGCATATTTTTGCAGGCTTTTCTTCGATTTCCGCATTTCTTCTTTCAGGCGGAGGTTTTCTGCCTTTAACCGGTTGATGATGCCTAACTTTTTGCGGATAAAGCGTTGTTGCAAGGGCTTTTCGATGTCGTAGCGGGCATGGATGGCCTTGAAGAAATGGTCGAGGCAAGTTTCGAAGTCACCTTTGTCGAATGCCTTGACGGCAGCGGTATATTCGATGTCGGCTTGCGCCTGCTTCATGGCACGCTCGATGGCTTGCTGGTCGTTGAAATGGTGGGCGAAGGAAACGATTTCGGGACGCACGAAGATGTCGGCACGACTTATTTCCCGCTTCAGGCAGATGCCGTCCAGTGAGGTACACCGGCTTAATGCCACGTAGGTTTGTCCTCCGGCAAATACTCCTCCGGTAAAGTCTATAATGGCGCGGCTGAAGGTCAGTCCCTGGCTTTTGTGTACCGTTATTGCCCAGGCAAGC
Organism: Bacteroides sp. An269; assembly: GCF_002159755.1. Lineage (NCBI taxonomy): Bacteria > Pseudomonadati > Bacteroidota > Bacteroidia > Bacteroidales > Bacteroidaceae > Bacteroides > Bacteroides sp. An269. The sequence continues at coordinate 18,262 of NZ_NFJG01000067.1, read as the reverse complement.
CGGATGGGATATTGCGTGAAGGTGCCCAGTTCTTCCTCTTCTATCTTATTCTCTTCTTCGTTATACCGGTAGCGGATGTTGCTCCAGCTTTCGCGGCGCACGTCGAGTTCTTTTCCTTCTTCGGTGGTTACGTAAAGGATACCTTCGGCATCGATGCCTGAAAGGATGCCGATGGTGCCGTTTACCCATCGTTTCTCCGGGTCGTTCTTGATGAAGATGACTTGTGCACCGGGTTTCACGGTCAGTTCCATCAGTGTGGGGAGGCTACTTTCGGGAAATTCGCCATGGATTTCACCTTTCAGCGTGACAGCATCGCCGGGCAGAGCGGCAAGGCGTTGTTCGTTGATGAAGTCTACGTTGTCGCGCCGGGTAGCCAATGTGATGTAAAGGTCGTTCTCGCCCGAGTCCAGTGGCGCCTGATAACGGGTGTTGAGCAGTTGTAAGTCGGCAGAGCCGACGGTATTGGTGCGGATGTGGTCGAGCACGTTGACAAATACGCGGTCGGTCTGCCTGTAGACCTTGGTCAGCTCTACCGATACCAGTTCCATTTGCTGGAACACCCGTGCCGAGAAGAAATAGGGGTTGGGGTAGAAACGGTTGATGATTTCGCGCTCGTCGTTTTTCACTACCGGTTCCAGCTGATACACATCGCCCACCAGCAGCAGCTGTTTGCCTCCGAAAGGTTCGCGCATGTTTTGTGAGTATACACGCAATACCTTGTCGATGAAGTCGATGATGTCGGCGCGCACCATCGAAATCTCATCGATGATGACCAGTTCGATGTTCTTTATCAGCTTGCGCCGGTCGGCGGTATATTTCAGGAAGCTTTGCAGTTTGTTTCCTCTTAGGCTGAAGTTGGGGTCATCGGGCAACAACGGATGGAAAGGCAGCTTGAAGAAACTGTGCAGGGTGCTGCCTCCGGCATTGATGGCGGCGATGCCTGTAGGAGCCAGCACTACGTATTTCTTTTTGGTGGTCTGGCAGATGTATTTCAGGAAGGTAGACTTACCTGTTCCTGCTTTTCCCGTAAGGAATACGGATTGGCGGGTATACTGGATGAGTTTCAATGCATTTTGGAACTCGGCGTTGGCGGTATCTATTGTGGTGTGTCCGGTCATGGCAGCATTTTCTTGTTCGGGTTTCCTTTTCTGGCAAAGGTACGAAAAGCGGAAGAAATATAAAAGTATACTCAGGAAAGACCTTCTTGAAGTTGGTTGTTTTTTGTCAGTCAATAGGATTGTAAAACGAATATAACTTCGATGGCAGTTTCATATATACTGAAACTGCAGATGAATATATACTTCATCGGCAAAGTAAGTATATATTCGTTTCTCCAGATGCTATATGACTTTTTGTTGACCCTATATTGGCAAGTGGAAGAATATGATTTTTTTTGCCGGAGGGCTTGCATGTTTCACGATAAATACATACTTTTGTAGTGTATTAGTTGAGTAGTACACTATGATGCACTAATTATCAGACAAAGATTTCTGTCGAGGGCCCTGACGGGAAATTTGGCTGAGGATAAAAACACTGATAGATTATGTTGGAAATAAAGAATCTTTCGTTTAATTATGGCAGGCGCAAAAAAGAGGTGCTGAGCCATTTTTCTCTTTCGCTTCGGCAAGGGGGAATCTACGGGTTATTAGGGAAGAACGGAACCGGAAAATCTACTTTACTTGCTTTGATAAGCGGACTGCTTACCCCTTGTCAGGGAGAGATAATATATAAAGGTAAGGATGTGCGCCGCCGTTTGCCCGATACGTTGTGCGACTTGTTTTTAGTGCCCGAAGAGTTTGAATTGCCTTCGCTCACATTGGCACGTTACATAAAGTTGAACAGCTGCTTTTATCCCCGGTTCAGTACAGAAGACATGAGGCGCTATCTCGACCTTTTCGAACTGGATGCCGACCTTAATTTGGGAACCCTTTCGATGGGGCAGAAGAAGAAGGTGTTTATGAGTTTTGCACTGGCGGCAAATACTTCTTTGCTGTTGATGGACGAACCTACGAATGGGTTGGATATTCCCGGCAAGAGTCAGTTCCGTAAACTGATAGCTTCGGGAATGAGTGATGAGAAGTGTGTGGTAATTTCTACGCACCAGGTGCGTGATATAGACCGTATGCTCGATCATGTGGTGATTATTGACGGAAGTCGTGTGTTGCTCGACCAGTCGGTGGCGGATATCTGCCGTACTTTTGTTTTCCGGGAGAGCAGTAGCCGCGAACTGGTGGGGCAGGCACTTTATGCTTTGCCTTCGGTAGAGGGGAACAGTCTGATACTGCCTAATGCTGGTGGTGAAGAGACTGAAATCAATTTGGAACTTTTGTTTGGAGCCGTGCTTGCCGAACCCGACAAAATAGCGGCGATGTTTCATGCTTAAAAAGAAAAAGATGAGGACAAATCAGTTTTTTGATGTGCGGCGGTTTGGGATGATGTGCCGCAGGGAGTTACTGGAACCGTGGAAAACACATTTGCTCCGGTTTGTAGCTTGTTATGCCGTATTGGCAGTTATACTGGTAGGATATGGAATGGAGACGTACAACCATTTGTCGTCTGGCACTCCTTTGGAATACAGTCATGCTTTGATGCAGTTTTTTATGGTGATTTTTTATGTGATGGGGATGCTGTTTGCTTCTTCTTTTATGGAGCGGATGAAGACAAAGACAGGCCGTATTGCTTTTCTGATAACTCCGGCTTCGGCTTTCGAGAAGTATCTTTCGCGCTGGTTGCTGGTGACGGTGGTTTTTATCGTTGCATTTGCAATAGCGTTCGGGCTTGCCGACCTGACGAAAGTGTTGGTTTGCAGGATGTTGTACAGCAATGTGGCAGAGCAGATAACCTTTGTTCCCTGGAGTGAAGTGTTTACTCATCCTTATGCTGGCTGGAGGCTGGGCGTAGTGGCAAGTAGTTTCTGCTTTTTACAGTCGTTGTTCGTGTTGGGCAGTGTGATTTGGCCCAAGAATGCGTGGATCAAGACATGTGCTGCCTTGATTGTCATCTTGTTGTTGCATGTGCAGGCAGTTATGGTAGTTTATCAGGTAAGAGGCAGTTTTCACCGCGGATTTTATCTGACGGACGAGGATATGAATTGTCTGGTTATCGGAGTAGGGATTGTCTGGGCAGTGTTCAACTGGACGTTGGCTTATTTTCGGTTTAAAGAGTCGGAAATCATTAATCGCTGGTAACTTATGGATTTTAAGGAAAGTAAAGCCATTTATCTGCAGATTGCCGACCGTATTTGTGATGAAATTCTTCTCGGCGTATATCCCGAAGAAGGGCGTATCCCTTCTGTGCGCGAATATGCGGGCATGGTGGAAGTGAATGCCAATACGGTGGTGCGCTCGTTCGACTACCTGCAGCAGCAGGGCATTATCTACAACAAGCGGGGCATCGGTTATTTTGTGGCTGCAGGTGCCCATCGGGTGATATACGACCTGCGCAAAGAACATTTCTTGCAAGAGGAGTGTGGATATTTTTTTAAACAATGTGTCATGTTGCATATTTCGGCGGATGAACTTGCCGGAATGTACCAGGACTTTATAACTGAATCAGAAAAAAACAAAAGTATATGAAACGTACTACCTATATCATGATAGCCTTGTTGGTAGCAGGATTGTTGCTGACAAGTGGGTTTGCCTTTTATTTGACTCTTGAAACTCCTTCTCCCGAACGGATGGAATTGGGCGAATCGGGTATGGAACAAGTCCGTCCTTTGCCGGTTTGTAAATCGGTTAGGCTGGTACTGGAGGAAATCGGAGAGCGTCCTGTTGTTATGCCGTTGGAAATATGTCCGGCCGATTCGGCAGGCGGCAGTCTTTCGTATGTTTCAGGTATGGAAAACTGTATGAAGGTTGAAGTACTGGAAGACAGTACATTGTTGCTCAGTTTCAACTTTTCTGAGGATAGCTTTCCGGCTGCGCTTGCATCTGCGTCTGATGGAAGGGTGTATACGCTTTCTTCCATGCGTCTGAAGCTTCCCGATGCGGTAAAGGCTGTAAGTATCGATATGCCATGTGCAGACGTTTCATTCAGAGGTATCGGGCGGGACACTTTTTCCATCCGGACGCAAAGTCCGACGAAACTGGAAGAGTGTACGTTTGATATGCTTTCGGTATCGGGTAATGGACTGGAACTGAGAAGCGGCCGCGCCGAGCATCTGCATGTAAATTTGGATGAAACTTACAACTGGCAGGTTCATGTAGGGGCATTTCATATCGGTACAGAGCATCTCTTTGGTAGTAACAGTCATACTTGTGTGTGGCAAAAAGGTGAAAGCAAGGAGCTGTTATGGGAACCGAAGACAGACTATGCCAAGCTGAATGTGATGCTGGAAGAGGCAAGCCGGATAGTGAAAGAGGAATGAAAGATATTGTCCTCCTTACACTTCCTTGTTTTCCCCTTCCTGCTGGATGCACCAGAACTTAACGCCTTTGGCATCGGCAAATTCTTTCATCCGTCCTGCCGACTGGAATCCGCTGGCTACGAAATGCATAGGTACGAGCAATCCTACCTGGAAGCGGTCGATGAACTGGCGGGCTCCTCGTGTATAGCCGTTCCCGATACGTCCGTCTATGGGAAACATTACGAGATCGAAGCCGGCGGTAAGCTTGCGGATGTCTTTCAGTTCGCCCAAGTATTGTTTTTCTTCTTTCTCCGGGTTGATTTCCATACCAAATTCGGGGCTGTATATGGTTCCGCCTGTATAGTCATCGGTCAGGAAGCGGGCGTACCAGTTATTCAGATCGCCTGCGTGGAAGAGGGTTTTGCCTTCGGTGCGCACTATCCACGACACACCGCTATCGTTGCTTCCGGTAGCGGTGACATGGATATGTCTGTCTTGCCAGCTTCCTCCTTTGGCAAGCCAGGCATCGGCTTCGTCACGTCTGGCTCTACGGTGTTTCAAGATATCTTTCGAAAGGAGATAAGTGATGTCCGGTTTTATTGATTTCCAAGTGAAGATGTCGCGGTTGAAATGGTCTTCGTGGAAATGGCTGGCAAACACGTACATTGGTTTGTTGCATTTCAGCAATCCGTCGATAACATGTGCCGGATCCAGCCAATAGTCGAAGACCAGCATGCAATTTTCGGTTTCTAAGGCAAATCCGCTATGGAAAATGTAGGTTAGTTTCATATATCTTTTGTTATCTTCTATATTTGTTTCGATACTCGGCAGGCGTGATGCCGTATTCTTTCTTGAAACAGCGGTTGAAATAGGGGATGTCGGCAAACCCTACTGAATAAGCTATTTCGGAGATGTTTTGGTCAGTACGGTTGAGCAATGTGGTTGCCATCTGCAGACGGAAATGGTTGAGATATACCGTAAACGGTTCGTTGGTGGACTTTTTGAAGAACAGGCAAAAGGCGTTTTTGTTCATGGCAATGTAGTCTGCTATTTCGTCCAGTGTAATTTTCCGGTGGTAGTTTTCGATGATATATCTGTAGACGGTCTGCAGGCGCTGTTTGTTTTTATGAATGGGCATGCCATTGAAGGCATGATGGCCGATGTATCTGCTGTAGCCTGGGCGGAAAGCAAGTGCAAGGATTTGCAACAATCCTAAAAGTCGTTGTTGTTCGTTGTAATTGTCGAAATCCAGCAGGATGTGACGTATTTCTTTCGCTCCTTCCCCTTGTATCGACAAACATTGTTTCAGATTGGTGTAGAACGAGGCGATATCTTGAAATTCTTTGGCAAAGCTGGCAAGTCGGTTCAGAAAAGCTTGTGGAAACTGGATGAATGCCTCTTCTATCCTTTCGTCTGCCGGACACGCCAGTTTGTCGTATATCCAGCAATGGGGGATGTTGGCAGGTACGATGATGATGTCACCTTCCCGAAAGTTTTCGATGAAATCGTCCGTAATGCGTTGTCCTCCGCCTTTGATGACGAATCCGATTTCCAGTTCCGGATGCTGGTGATAGCCTATCGCACTTTTGTACCACGATGTACAACGGCGGTAGAAGAATGAGTTTTCTGTATTTTGCGCTACTTGTTCGTAAATGACATTGTTCATGGTTTTCTCCCGTTAGCTTTGCGAATATATACAATATTATGGGCAGGTGTATGCTAAAGGGGGGAAAATTTAGATACTTTTGTGAATATACGACAATAGTGCGTGTGTTTTGTTCAATTTTTTTGTAAAAATATCCATTACCTTTGCTATCATAAATTAATAGTTAAGGTTACATTGTCGGTCGGGATGTAGAGAGTACATGTACCGGCCGTTTTTTACCGCTTTAAAACGGAAAAAAGCGATTGCACAATGGTGTAACCGCTTTTTCGATTATTTACAAAAAGCCTTTCGGCATTTATCAGATTCTTTACTAAAAGCTTCTGCTTTTCGGGCTTTAGCTTAATTTGTTTTTTTACTTGCTGAGTTTGTCATTCAGCATTACATAACCCCAGATCATCGGATCTGCATTGGCAATCTTGTGAAAAATGTTTTTTACCTTTTTCATAATTGTTATCCTTTCTTTGTTTAGTTAATAATACCTGAAAACTTAATTACTTGTAATACCTAAATCTTGTTATCCTTTCAATCTCGGGCGAACCTCACGGCTGGCCTTTGATGTTTTTTTCTTTTCCAATCTTTACCTTAAAATTACTAGTTAGTTAAGTTCTAGAACTTGTTGTTCTTTAATTACACTGCAAAGATACGACCTTTTTTGATACAAAATATGTTTTATAGCATATATTTTTAGGTTTTGCTTGTTTTGTTGACCTATATCAAAAAAACGGTATGCCTGTAATATCTTTGTCATGCGATGTGAACAATTGTCAGTCGGAGGCTGACAACACGTCATGCCGTTCATTCTGCAACCGAATACTTGAGAAACTGTTTTGAGAAGCTGTTTTGAATTTCTCCAAAAAGTTTTTCTTGGCTTGATGTGTTCGTTTTCAAAACAGTTTCTTCTTGATGTATTGCATGATTTCTTCTTGTTGGTCGGGATGAAACCATTTGATGTCGGTGTCACGTTTGAACCACGTCATTTGCTTGCGTGAGTAGATACGCGAGTTTTGCTTGATTTTTTCAATAGCAAAAGGCAGTTCCCACTCTCCGTCGAAGTATTTGAAGAGTTCTTTATAGCCTACGGTATTGAGTGAGTTGAGGTGACGGTAAGGATAGACTTTGCGTGCTTCTTCCAATAATCCTTCTTCCATCATCTGGTCTACACGGTGGTTGATGCGTTCGTAAAGTTCTTCCCGGTCACGTGTTAAACCTATTTTCACGATGTTGAAGGGGCGTTTCTTGCACGTCCGGGTGCGAAAAGATGTGTAGGTCTTTCCTGTCATATAGCAGATTTCGAGAGCATGGATGACCCGTTTGGGGTTTTTGCGGTCTACTATTGCATAATATTCGGGGTCTAAGACTTTCAGTTCGGCACACAATTGCTCCAATCCTTCTTGTTCGTATCTTTCTATCATCAGTTGGCGTGTTTCGGCATCTACCGTGGGGATGTCATCGATACCTTTGCATACGGCATCGACATACATCATCGAGCCTCCGGTCAGCACCACCACATCGTGTGCTTTAAAAAGTTCGTCCAGTTTTTTGAGCGCATCTGCTTCGTACTGTGCCGCACTGTAATAATCGGTGAGTTGTAATGTGCCTACAAAATAATGAGGAACCCGTGCCAGTTGGTTGGGGGTAGGAGCTGCCGTACCTATTTTCAAATCGGCATAAAGTTGGCGGGAGTCTGCAGAGAGAATAGAAGTATGATAGGTTTCGGCGATGGACAGGCTTAATTCGGTTTTGCCTACGCCGGTAGGACCAATGAGGACGATAAGGGTCATAAAAATGAAGAATTAAAGAATGAAGAATGAAGAATGAGTAAGGTGTTCAACCGATTCTTCATTCTTATTTCTTCATTCTTCATTAAAAAATTAGTATTTATCTTCGTCGTATGGATTTCCTCCGCTTCCTATGTCATAGCCGTCGGGGTCGAAATCCTCCATGTCGTATTCCTGATCACCATAAAAGTTTTCGTCAAGGTCGAGCGATGAATCTGCTTTCATCTGTTCGTCGAAGTCTACGGTTTGTTTGGGTGGATTTCCTTCCTTGCGCGAACAAACTGCATGTTCCAAGTCCTTGCCGGTGATGATTTCCGACAGTTCGATAAAGAATACTCGTTCGGTCAGCGGGTCAAACACGTAAATCAGTTTTTGTTTTTCGTCTTCCAGCAATTCGCTCAGACGGGTATCTTTCATGACGAAAGTGTCTTCTTCCGAACTTCCTGTTCCCATATCTTCGAGGGTGATTTCGATTTCTTTTTCCCAGTCATCATCGCAGATAAAAAAGGAAGTCATCTGGTCGTTCTTGTAGTTTGTACATTTTAATATCGCTTCATGCAGGTCGTAGAATGAAGCATCTGAGTCAATTTTGATTTCTCTTAAGAAATCATCCACTTCATCTGATATGATTCTAAATTTGTATACCATAATTCTGTCGTTAATCTTAGATTGATGCGGTAAAGGTACAAAAATTTTTTATCGGATGATGCCTCTTTCCGAATTTTCGATAAAAGAAACGATGTATTCAATTTCGGGACTCATCGGGACTTCCTCTCTTACCTGTTGCAAGGCATCGGTCACGTTCTTTCCGTTATTGTAGATGATGCGGTAGGCGTTGTGGATATTTTCTATCAGTTCGTTCGAGAATCCGCGCCGGCGCAGGCCTACGATGTTGATGCCACTGTAGGCAATGGGTTCGCGTCCTGCGATAATATAAGGAGGGATGTCTTTGCTGAACCGGCATCCGCCCTGTATCATGACGTATCCTCCCACCCGGCAGAACTGGTGCATCAGTACGTTGGCGCTTACAATGGCATTGTCGTCGATGATGACTTCACCTGCCATTTTCGTGGAGTTTCCGATGATGCATCCGCTTCCGACATGGGTGTCGTGTGCCACATGTACGCCTTCCATGAGGAGGTTGTTGTTTCCTACGATGGTTTTCCCTTTGGCTGCGGTGCCCCGGTTGATAGTCACATTCTCGCGTATGGTGTTGTTGTCGCCTATTTCGGCTGTGGTCTCTTCTCCCCGGAATTTCAGGTCTTGCGGAATAGCTCCGATGACGGCTCCCGGAAAGATACGGTTGTTGTTGCCTATGCGTGAACCGTATAAGATGTTCGCATTAGGCATAATGGTATTGTTGTCGCCAATGACCACGTTCTTGTCGATGAATACAAAGGGACCGATTTCGACGTTTTCCCCTATGATTGCTTCGGGGTGTATGTATGCTAATGGACTGATCATGTTATTTGTTTTTTACTATTTGTGCCATAAATTCGGCTTCGCAAACGATTTTTTCTCCTACGAAGATATATCCTTTCATGGTAGAGATGCCGCGCCGAATCGGTGCCAGTAGTTCTACACGGAAGACAAGGGTATCGCCTGGCACTACTTTTTGGCGGAACTTCACATTGTCTATCTTCAGGAAGTAAGTGGAATATCTTTCCGGCTCTGCCAATGAATTGAGCACTAACAGGCCTCCCACTTGTGCCATGGCTTCTACTTGAAGCACACCCGGCATGACCGGCTCTTGTGGGAAATGCCCTTGGAAGAAAGGTTCGTTCGATGTGACATTCTTCACGCCTACGATGTGGTTGGCTCCGATAGCGATGACCTTATCCACCAATTGGAACGGATAGCGGTGAGGAAGGAGCTCGCGGATGCGGTTCACGTCCATCAAAGGCGGTTCGTTGCAATTATAGATAGGAGCCTGAATCTCGTGCAGGCGGATTTCCTTGCGCAATTGGCGTGCGAATTTATTGTTGATGGTATGTCCCGGACGGGTGGCGATGATGCGTCCCTTGATGGGTTTCCCGATTAGGGCAAGGTCGCCGATGATATCGAGCAGCTTATGGCGTGCTGGCTCGTTGGGCCATACCAAAGGGATGTGATTGATATATCCTAAATGGCTTGCGTCCATGTGCGGGACTCCCATGACATCCGCTAATTTATCGAAGTTTTCTTGGGTCATCTGCTTTTCGTAGATAACGATGGCATTGTCCAAATCTCCTCCCTTGATAAGCCCGGCATTCAGCAGAGGTTCGATTTCCCTCACGAATACGAAGGTGCGTGCCGATGCGATTTCGGTAGGGAATTCATCCATGTTCTCCAATGTGGCGTATTGGTTGGTCAGAATCTTGGAATCGTAAGAGATTAATACGTTTAAGCTGAATTTATCATCCGGCAAGACGATGATGGAAGACCCTGTTTCTTCATCGCGCACTTCGATTTTCGATTTGATGATGTAATAATCTTTCGGAGCGGTTTGTTCCTCAATGCCTACCCGCTGGATGCATTCTACGTATGCTTTCGAGCTTCCGTCTAAAATCGGAAGTTCGGGACCGTTTACCTGAATCAGGCAATTATCGATACCGGCTGCATAGAGGGCAGCCATGGCGTGCTCTACGGTACTTACTTTTACCCCGTTCTTAGCCAAAACAGTACCACGTGTGGTGTCTACCACATTATCCGCTATGGCATCGATGATGGGCTGGTCGTCCAGGTCGATGCGTTGGATTTTATATCCGTGGTGTTCGGGGGCAGGATTGAATGTCACGGTCAGCTTGACTCCGGTATGGAGACCCTTACCGTTCAGTGTAAAACTGCCTTTTAATGTTTTTTGTTTCAACATGGGCTTTATTTATTAAGTTGTTTCTTCAATTCTTCCAGTTCTTTTTGCATGCGTCTCATGTCTTCGTACATGTCGGGCAACTTCTTGTATATAACAGCTGAACGCGCAAAAAGTTTCGGGTCGATGGCGGGATATCCCATCAGGGTGCTGCCCGACTTGGTATTGCCCGGTATGCCCGATTGGGCTCCGATAGTCACGCGGTCGCCCACTTTGATATGTCCGGCTACACCTACTTGTCCGGCAAATACGCACCATTCGCCTATCTTGGCGGAACCTGCCACGCCTCCTTGCGAAGCCATCACCGTGTGGCTTCCTATCTCTACATTGTGGGCAATCTGAATCAGGTTGTCCAGCTTTACGCCCTTATGGATGATGGTGGCGCCCATCGTGGCACGGTCTACGCACGTATTGGCACCGATTTCCACATTGTCCTCAATAACGACGATACCGATTTGGGGAATCTTGTCATAGCCTTCGGCGGAGGGGGCAAACCCGAATCCGTCCGCACCGATGACACATCCGGCATGCAGGATGCAATTGTTTCCCACCCGGCAATCCTGATAAATCGTGACATGGGGATAGAGCGTTGTGTTATTTCCTATTTTGGCATGGCTTCCTACGGTCGCATGCGGGTGGATGCAAGCGTTGTCTCCTATCTCCGCACCTTCTTCGATGCAGGCAAAGGGACCGATATAGACATCTTTCCCGATTTTAGCGGTCGGAGCAATGGATGCCAGCGGGTCGATGCCCGTCTTTTTCGGCTTGCTTTGTTCGTATAAAGTCAGGAGTTGAGCCAGGCTTTCGTATGCGTTGTCTACTTTAATCAAGGTTGCACTTACCGGTTGTTCCGGTTCGAAATCTTTATTGACCAGTACAATCGTTGATTGGGTTGTATATATGTAATGTGTATATTTCGGGTTTGAAAGAAAAGAAATGGCACCCGGCACGCCTTCTTCTATCTTGGCGAATGTATGTACGGTTGCATTCTCATTCCCTACTATTTCTCCGTGGATATATTCCGCAATTTGTTTAGCTGAAAACTCCATAACTTATCGTATCTTTTGGTTTTTCTATTAGTGTCTTTTAGTACGCTCCTTGTTTAATTATGCAAATTACGTATTTTTTTTTTATATAACCGTGCAAAATGTCAATTATTTATCTTTTTAGTGGTCTAAAACTGGTTAACCGATGTTTTTTTTGCTTTAGTCCTGCGGAACACGGCAGGTCTCGGAGGCGTATGCAACCGCTTGCGCATGCCGGTGCAAACGCTTGAGTCGGGGGATGCAGACGCTTGAGTGAGCCGATGCAAGTACATGCGTTTCGAGATGCATAAGCCCTCTCATTGTACCGCACGGGGCAGGTGCAATGAGAGGATGCGTGAGCCGGTTTACTCCTTATTATATTATATGGGCGGCTTTCAATTGTTCCGCCATTTGTTTCTGAACCTTTTCGGCTTCATTCTTGGCGGCTTGGGCGAAGGCTTCGCTCTTGTCGGCATAGATGATGGCACGGCTGGAGTTGACGATAAGTCCGCATTCGGGAGTCATGCCGTAGCGGCACACTTCTTCCAGCGAGCCTCCTTGTGCACCGATGCCCGGAACAAGCAGGAAATGGTTGGGTACAATCTTTCGGATGTCTTCGAACATTTTACCTTGGGTAGCACCCACCACATACATCATGTTCTGGTCGTTTGCCCATTCTTGTGACTTACGCAAGACTTTCTCGAAAAGCCGTTCACCTTCCTTGTCCTCCGTCAGCTGAAAATCGTGCGAACCTTTGTTCGAGGTCAGCGCCAGCAGGATGACCCATTTCTTTTCATAAGTAAGGAAGGGGGTCACACTGTCCTCACCCATGTAAGGAGCCACGGTCACGGCATCAATATCCAGTTCTTCGAAGAAGGTGCGGGCATACATGGCGGAGGTGTTTCCGATGTCACCACGTTTGGCATCGGCGATGATGAACTGGTCGGGATAGTTCTTCTTGATGTATTCCACGGTCTTTTCGAAGGCTATCCAGCCTTTTACGCCCATGCTTTCGTAGAAAGCCAGGTTGGGTTTATAGGCGATGCAATAGGGGGCTGTAGCGTCTATGATGGCTTTGTTGAACGCGAAAATCGGGTCTTCTTCCTTCAACAGGTGTTCAGGGATTTTCTTGATGTCGGTGTCCAGTCCTACGCAGAGGAAGGATTGTTTGCGTTTGATGTTCTCTAAAAGTTGTTGTTTGTTCATGTTGTGATTAAGTTTAGAGTTATTTTATTTTATAAATAAATATCCGTTGAAACTTAGATACGTATCATCAGGCTCTTGCTCGCTGTAGTTCAATGAGAAACGGGTCAGAATGAAGGATTTCTCTGGTGAACTGCATCGGAGGACGGTTGGAGGCATTGGCTCTGTTTCGTACTGATTCAGCTCTTTTAGGATACTGAGGTCGAAGTAGAGGGTGTCGTTTGTCCCTTCTATCAATACGGGCAATGTTCCGTTTTTCCACCATGTTTCGGGCAATGCGTTGTCTGTGCCGGAGATTTGTTGTTCGATAGCCGTCAGTTTGTTGTATCCTTGCGGTATATTGACAGAAACTGGCGAAGACGTTTGTCCTCGGTAGGAATGGGATTCCGGTTCGGTTTCGGGTAATGTATAGAGTGAAACGTTTGAGGCAACCAGGTCCTGCAAGCTTTCCCATCCGAACCAGTCGCGCATGTAGCGGATACGGTTGTTCAGGTTTGCTGCCTGCGCATGGGGCATTTCTTTCAGGCAGGTTTCGTAGATGTCTTTCGATAAGGGAAGCGGGTGTGTGGTGGCCTGTTTCAGGCTGGTTTCGATGTCCTTGTGTATTTTGTTGCGGGTGATGCTGGCATAATTGACCGGAAGTATCGATACCAGCAAGAAAATGCATGCAAACGATATTGGAATCCAACTGATACGCCGAGCCCGGTTGGTTAGCAGGCCGATGCATACCAGATAGCACCAGAGGTTGAATGTGAGCAGGTAAAGGCGGTTGATGGTGATGCCATAATCCTGCAGGCGGCGTCCGATGCTGACCGTCATCAGTATCAGCAGTGGCAGTGCCAATATGGGTAACCAGCGTGCAATCAGCCGGTCTGCCCGTTTCTCTTTTTCCATGCGTGCAGGATAAAGTCCGAACTCGATGATGATGCATCCTCCCATCATGATGGTCACGAGCCACGACACCCATCCGATAGGCAATTCCCAATTTGCGAGTATGTTGCCTGCATAGATGTACAATACAATCATGTAACCTATTTCCAATGGAAGAAACAGGTAATGGATGATGCTATTGAGGAATGCGTTGGGCAACGGGCGGTCGTTATGTTTTTCTTTCCCTTGGGGTAAAAGTCCCAGGAAGAGGAATAAGGCAAGGCATACGTTGCACAAGGTGAGAATGTAAAGGTAACATTTGTAGCTTACGTCTATGCCGAACAATGTATGAAGGGATAATATCAGCAAGCTGATGCCTCCACTCATGATGCTCCCGATAACCAGCGAAGTGGCTAGTGCGCCAATGCTGGATGTGGCAAAGTTCCAACTGGGAATGTCATTTTTTGCTTGGGTGAATGAGAGAAAAAATACCGATAGTCCCAATGCAAAAAGAGCCGCTGCATGGGCAATGCCGATTTCTGTAAGCGAACGTTCGGGCGAGAGGGAATACAAGAACCATGTGTCAGCAATGAGTAATGCATGCATGGTTATTTGTATCATCCATTTGCGTGAGTTTCGCTTGACCTCTTCACACCACAGATGCAAGGTGAGTGATAAAAGGGTGCCTGTAGAGAGATAATATCCTGTTACCCAAAATAATTTTTCATCACCTTTTGCTTCAATCGAAATAAGATGAAAGAGGTATAAGGTCAAGGCAAGAACAAACACTACCGTGACGGGGAAACGCTTCAAGGTCGTTTGAAACGTTCCGCCCATAGTTTGTAGTGCTTGTCGGAGCCATTGTCGGTTCATTGTTCTGGATAAATATAGATAAAGTTATAGTTCGCTTTCTTTCAGTCTTTCGGCGTTCTCCGCCACTATCAGGTGGTCGATACAATCTTGGATGTCACCGTCCATAAAGGCGGCAAGGTTGTAGATGGTATAATTGATGCGGTGGTCGGTGATGCGTCCCTGCGGGTAATTGTAGGTACGGATTTTTGCCGAACGGTCGCCGGTGCTTACCATGGTCTTGCGCTTCGAGGCAATATCGTCGATGTATTTCTGGTGTTCCTTGTCATATATAAAGGTACGCAGGCGTGCGAGCGCGCGCTCCTTATTTTTAGGCTGGTCGCGTGTCTCGGTACATTCTATCAGGATTTCTTCTACCACGCCCGTATTGGGGTTTTTCCAGTTATAGCGCAGGCGTACGCCCGATTCCACTTTGTTCACGTTCTGGCCTCCGGCACCGCTGCTTCGGAACGTATCCCATTTGATTTCGCCTTCATTGATTTCCACATCAAAGGGTTCGGCTTCAGGCAATACGGCTACAGATGCCGCCGAGGTATGTACGCGTCCTTGTGTTTCGGTTGCAGGTACACGCTGTACGCGGTGTACGCCCGATTCGTATTTCAGTGTTCCGTAGACTTTTTCTCCCATGACGGAACAGATGATTTCCTTGAATCCGCCCGATGCGCCTTCGCTGGCACTCGATACTTCCAGCTTCCAACCTTTGCGCTCGCAATATTTCGAATACATGCGGAAAAGGTCTCCGGCGAAGATGGCGGCTTCGTCCCCTCCGGTTCCTCCACGGATTTCGAGGATGGCATTACGTTCGTCTTGCGGGTCGGCAGGGATGAGCAGAAGCTTGATTTCCTCTTCCAGTTCCGGTATGCGTGCTTCGCATGCGGCGGCTTCCTCGCGTGCCATTTCCTTCATTTCGGGGTCGCTTTCGTTCATCATCGCTTTGGCTTCCTCCAGCCCGGCAAGGCATTGCATGTATTCCTTGCGTGCCTTCATCAGGTCGCCCAGCTCTTTGTATTCCTTGGTGAGCTTCACGTAGCGTTTCTGGTCGGCAATGACGGACGGGTCGGTTATCAGGGTCGATACTTCTTCAAACCGTGCCACCAGTCCGTCCAGTTTTTCTAATAATGTATTGTTATTCTCTGACATATAAATTAACCTTCAATCAAATTGATGTATGTTTGTAAAGCTTCTATCTCTTTTTCTTCTACCAGTTGGCGGAAAAGAGCCGGATTCTTGTCTACATGCGATGCTTCAAGCGCCTGATAATATGCCAGTTTGCTTTCGGCATCTCCTTTTAGTAACACAAATACATAGCCGTGGCGCAACAGGTAAAGGTTCATCAGCAAACGCGAAGTCCGTCCGTTTCCGTCTATAAAAGGATGGATGCGTACCAACTCGTCATGCAGATAGGCGGCAATGTCTACCGGATGCACGCCTTGGGCTTCCATTTCATGGAAACGGAGCAGGAAGTCTTCCATTTGCTTTTCTATCAAATAAGGTTGGGGAGGAACGTGCCGGCTTCCTGAAATCAGTACAGGCACTGTGCGGTAACGTCCTGCGTTTTGCCGGTCGATACCTCGCAAGATAAGTGCATGAATCTGGAGGATGACACGTTCGGTCAGAGGTTCTTCTTTTTGCGCCAGTTCTTTGATAAATGCGATGGCTTCTTGATGGTTGATGGCTTCCAAGTGTTCGCGCATACTTTTTCCGCTTATCGTGAGCCCTTCTTCTACCACAAGTGCGGTTTCCTGCAAGGTCAACGTATTGCCTTCTATCCGGTTGCTTTCGTAGGTATATTCTATGTCGAGGGCTTCCCTTATTTTTTCCAATGCTTCTTTGGGAAGGGGGCGCAACGAGCCTAAACGTGATTTCATCGCATCCAGTTTCGCTAATAATGTATTGTTCTCTGACATCATAATAGGATTTTATCTCTGTTTCTTTTTTCGGGTTGGCACGTGTCGTGCATTATTCCCAAAGCTTTCTTGAAAAGTCTATTTGCCGGAAGACGATACCCCAACAGATGAGCCACCATACTATGCAGAACAGCAGCTCTTGGAACATTTTTTCCGAGAACGTGTGGTTCATGATGAGGGCAATGCAGGTCAGGGTAGAATCTATGGCTACGATGACACACGCCACGCTGATTAAAATAAAATATCCTCTCCGCACACATTGGTTTACACTGGCTAAACCTTTCCAATGGCTGACAAGGAATGCGGAGAGTATGATAATCAAACAGACTAACCGGATGTATGCCATATCAATACTTGAACTCCCCGAACTCACTCCGGATAATCAGTTCCTTATGGTCGCTCTCCTCGATGCGTCCTACTACTTGTGCGTCGATGTTGAACGATTTCGAGATGGCGATGACTTCTTCGGCGTGTTCGGGCGAGAGGTAAACCTCCAGACGGTGTCCCATGTTGAATACCTTGTACATTTCGTCCCAATCTGTTCCGCTCTGTTCCTTGATGGTGCGGAAGAGGGGAGGAACGGGGAAGAGGTTGTCTTTGATTACCCGGCAATTGTCGCCTACGAAGTGGAGCACCTTCGTCTGTGCGCCTCCCGAGCAATGCACCATGCCGTGGATGTGCGGACGCAGGGCATCGAGCAGCTTCTTGACTACCGGCGCATACGTGCGGGTAGGAGAGAGCACCAGCTTTCCAGCATCGATGGGCGAGCCTTCTACCGGGTCGGTCAGCTTCAGGTTTCCGCTGTATACCAGGTCTTCGGGCACGGCGTGGTCGTAGCTTTCAGGATATTTCTCCGCCAGGTATTTGGCGAACACATCGTGGCGTGCCGAGGTCAGCCCGTTGCTTCCCATGCCGCCGTTGTATTCTTTTTCATACGTGGCTTGTCCGTAGGAGGCAAGTCCTACGATGACATCGCCCGGGCGGATATTGGCATTGTCTATCACGTCGGCACGCTTCATGCGGCAGGTCACGGTAGAGTCTACGATGATGGTGCGCACCAGGTCGCCCACATCGGCGGTTTCGCCTCCTGTGGCATATACGCCTACACCCATGTCACGCAATTCAGCGAGCAATTCATCCGTACCGTTGATGATGGCGGAAATCACTTCGCCCGGTACCAATAGTTTGTTTCGTCCGATAGTGGAAGATACCAGGATATTGTCGACCGCTCCCAC
Organism: Bacteroides sp. An269; assembly: GCF_002159755.1. NCBI lineage: Bacteria > Pseudomonadati > Bacteroidota > Bacteroidia > Bacteroidales > Bacteroidaceae > Bacteroides > Bacteroides sp. An269. The sequence goes on along the minus strand of NZ_NFJG01000067.1, from coordinate 515 downwards.
GCAAAGCAGGTCGTCAATGTTCATAATCAGTGCGTCTTGCGCGATGCCTTTCCAAACCGACAAGTCGCCGGTCTCTTTCCAGTACAGGTATGCCAATGACGATTTGGTGCCTGCTCCGTCGGCGTGCATGATGTTGCAATATTCAGGGTCACCGCCCAAGATGTCGGGTATGATTTTGCAGAATGCTTTCGGGAAGATACCTTTATCGATGTTCTTGATGGCGTTGTGCACATCTTCTTTCGATGCCGACACGCCGCGTTGCATATATCGTTGGTTGCTCATAAGAATTTATGTTATGAATTATTGATTTACAAATGTTATAATATTGATTTGCAAAAATAGTGAATATTTCGGAGAATAGGAAACGCAAAGCGTAAAAACGATGCCGGTAAGCAACTATTCATAATTTGGGCAGAGTCAACCAGCGAGTGCAACATTACGAAATATTTTTGAAAAAGACCTCAGCCGGAGTCAAGAAATTGAGTTTTTCTCTCGGTCTGGCATTAATTTTCTTC
>NZ_NFJG01000066.1:0-23600 GCF_002159755.1 Bacteroides sp. An269 | reverse complement strand
GGGGTGGAAATCATACAGCCGGTCAAGAAGCCCAAAGGGAAAGAGCTTTCCAGGCAGGACAAGGAATACAACAAGAAAGTTTCCGCCATCAGGGTGCGTATAGAACATGCCATAGGAAGCGCGAAAGTCATGCGCATCCTCAAAGACGAGTGCAGGCTCAGGGCAAACAACTTTGTAGAAAACATCTTTTCCACATGTATGGCACTGCATAATCTCAGAATTAAAATCAACCCTTGGAACTATCATAACTAATTTACATAAACTCTATTATATAATTAGGGCCTTTCTAAAAAAAGCCCTTGAAAAAATCCGAAGCCATCACTATTAAATCCAAATTATTGTGTGTACATTTGCATCGATTTTATACCGAGTTTGAAATGGACAGAAACATCATTAAATATATAAACGTAAACGGTCAACTGATGGACTTGTCGCATCCGCAAGTAATGGGTATATTGAATGTAACACCCGATTCTTTTTTTGCTGGAAGCCGCAAGCAGAATGAAACGGATATAGCTGTGCGTGTGCATCAGATAGTGGATGAAGGCGGAAGCATAATTGATATCGGCGCTTATTCTTCACGTCCGAATGCCGAGGATGTCAGTCCCGAAGAAGAAATGAGACGGCTGCGTTTCGGGCTTTCCGTTATCCGGCGTGAACTGCCCGAAGCTGTGGTTTCTGTAGATACGTTTCGTGCTGATGTCGCGCAGATGTGTGTGGAGGAATATGGTGTGTCCATCATTAACGATATTTCTGCCGGTATGATGGATGCTGATATGTTTCCTACAGTTGCCCGCTTAGGTATACCTTATATTATTATGCACATGCAGGGCACACCGCAAACCATGCAGACTCATCCGCATTATGACAATGTAGTGAAGGACGTGATGTATTACTTTTCTGAAAAAGTGCAACGATTGCGTGATTTAGGGGTGAAAGATATCATTCTCGATCCGGGATTCGGATTTGGGAAGACATTGACACATAATTATGCATTACTCAGCCAATTGGAGGAATTCAGCATTTTCGAGTTGCCCATATTGGTGGGAGTCTCACGCAAATCTATGATATACAGACTGCTGGGAGGAGAACCGGAGGATGCACTGAATGGTACGACTGCCATCAACACCATTGCCTTGACAAAAGGTGCCGACATTCTGCGTGTGCACGATGTAAAAGCTGCCGTTGAAGTTGTGAAAATCGTTTCTGCCATGCAACACCCCACTTTCATCACTCCATCTTAACCAGTTATTGCCATGCCTTTCAGTTTTACCATCCTAACCATTAAAGATGTCATTGACATCCTGCTTGTAGCTTTTTTGCTTTACAAGACTTATAAATTGATGAAGTCGTCAGGCTCTATCAATGTGTTTACCGGTATTTTGGTGTTTATCGTGATTTGGGTCATCGTGTCGCAAGTGTTACAGATGCGTCTGCTTGGTTCTATCTTTGATAAACTGGTCAGTGTGGGAGTGATTGCCATCATTGTTCTGTTTCAAGATGAAATTCGTCACTTCCTGCTTTCATTAGGTTCTCGTCACAGTACGAATAGTCTGCTCCGTTTTTTCAAAGGCAAGCAGAAAAGCGATGGAGGAAAGGAAGACATCATGCCCATTGTCATGGCGTGTCTTAATATGAGCAAAGGAAAGGTAGGTGCCCTTATTGTGATGGAACGTGACTTTCCGTTAGACGATATCGCCCGAACAGGTGATATCATTGATGCCAGTATCAATCAACGGCTGATAGAAAATATTTTCTTCAAGAATAGTCCTTTACACGACGGAGCTATGATTATCAGCCACAAACGTATTGAGGCTGCCGGTTGTATCCTGCCCGTATCGCATAATCTGAACATACCGAAAGAACTTGGGTTAAGACACCGTGCTGCTTTGGGTATCTCGCAGGAAACCGATGCCATGGCTATCATTGTGTCGGAAGAGACGGGAGGAATTTCCATCGCTTATCAAGGGGAGTTTCATTTGCGCCTCAGCGCAGAGGAACTGGAACGGATGCTTACGGAGGCAACAATGCAATGACGGGCGACCTAATCTCGTTCCTGCATTGGCGGAATGCGGAATTCATAAAAAAAGTGTCAGATGCATGTTGCGAAGATACACAACTTATGCATGTCTGACACGGTGCTGTGGAGAAGATAATGGATTATCTTATTTAACGAGTTCTTTCGCTTCCAGCGGTTGGTCGGTGGTGAGGTAGTCCACTTTCAAGTCGATAAGTTTCTGCATATCGGCCGTTTCGTCCACCGTCCATGCGTTGACCTTCATGCCCAGGTCGTGCGCTTCCTTCACCCATTCGGGGTGCTTGTCGAATACCTTATAATAATAGTCGATGCCGGTCATGCCTTTCGCCTTGATGTCTTTGGGGGCGATGTCGCTTTTCAGGTAGGCGATTTCCGAACCCGGAGTCAGTTTGACCAGCTGTTCGCATACATGCATGCTGAATGAAATGTATTCCACTTGTTTTTCCATACCCATTTCTTTCACCATTTTGACGCAATCGGCAGAAATCCGATTTTCTTGTGCTTCTGTCTTATGAGGTTTTATTTCGAGGATGAGTTGGATGTCGGGCAATTGCTTGCCGGCTTTCAGGTAGTCTTCCAGCGTGGGAAGAGTTTCGCCGTTCTTCAGTTTCAGGTCTTTCAGTGTGGCATAGTCGGTTTCGGCAATCGTATAACCTCCGATGGTGTCATCATGATTCACAACAACGATGCCGTCTTTGGTCAGTTGCACGTCGAATTCTGAACCGTATACTTGGGCTTCAGCGGCTTTCTTCAGTGCTGTGATAGAGTTTTGTGCAGAGCCTTCTGCCTTCCAGAATCCGCGGTGTGCGATGACCTGGGTCTGTGCTTGTGCCGCCAATGCGAAAAGTGCGCAGGCGCAAGCGAGGAAAAGTTTTCTTGTTTTCATGTTTGTTTTATGGTTTTTATTGTTAGGTGACTAGGTGTTAGGTGACTAGGTACTAGGTACCATTGTCACGACTATTTAAGCCTAGTCACCTGGTACCTAGTCAACTCTTAAATCAGAATGCGTATCTCAAGCCTATCTGGAACTGGTACGGTGTACCGTTCAGGCTCGACACGCCGGTGTTCGGGTTCACGTTATATACAAACTGTTTGGTATCTTGGTCGAAGCTCTTGATAGAGTAGATGTTCTGCTTGCCCAAGGTGTGTCCGGCACCCCAGTCTTTGTTCAGCAGGTTTGCCACATTGAAGATGTCGACCGACAATTCCAGGCTATGTTTCTTGTACAGGTTGAATTTCTTAGCCAGACGCAAGTCAAGTGTACCGTAGAATCCGTTTACGCCACCGTTGCGTTCTGCCACTTTACCGAAACTCTTGCGGATGTAATCTTTCGTGCTCTGTTCCACTTCGGGATTGTTCAGGATATCATTGATTCCTTCGCGTAAGTATTCAGGAGTAGCGGGATCATTCGGGTCGTAAATATAAGCCAAATCATTGGAATTAACAAAGTCACCGTTCAGGTTTCCGCCTACAGCCAGCGAGTATCTGGTTCCGCCGATGCCCGAGAAGCGTGCGCCGATGCTGATTCCCCAGAAGGTAGGAGCCGTACCATAAACCACCACTTTATGGCGGAACTGGTTATTCGAGTAAGTCATCTTGCTTAAGTCACGCGGGTCATCCACTACCATTTGCGAGAGGGTTGCCGAGTTTGCCACGTTTCCGTTGTACGAGGTATTGTCTTTTGTATCGTTCCAGGTATAGCTTACCGAGAGCTGTCCATCCTTGAAGTATCTCCACGTTCCTTCTACCACGAAAGCAAACTGGTTGACTTTTCCTTCGCTCACCATTTCGAGCACACGACCTACCTTGTTGGTCTTACGTCCGTTTGCCCAATGCAGTTCTCCATCGGTCGGATCAATGCTTTCAGCTGGTACGTAAACGCCACGGTTGCCTTCGGCGGTAAGGCGGAAATAAGGCTCGTCTACCATATTGCGGTCTACATACATGTAGTTATTACGTCCTAAGGTCATATATCCTCCTACGGTCACTTTCAGACGGTCGTTGAAGAAGTGGGTGTACGAGACATTCGCTTTATAGATAACCGGCACTTTACAATCTGCCCCGTTCAAGTTGATGGTAGAGAGCTTTTCGATGTTAGGGTTATTAAACAGTTCTGCTCCCGGTGCTTTAGAAGGGTCTTGACGATAAGCAGGAAAATCGGGGCGGAGCAGGTTTAGCAGTTCATTATAGTTCTTGTCTCTAGGATCTAACTCAACATCTATAGAAGCGGTACGTGTCCCGTCAAATACCATGTTGTTGATCATCGCATAGTTATTGATATCCGAGGCAAAGATACCTCCGCCCAAGCGGATGATATCTCGGTGTTTGTCGTTAATATCCCACGTGATTTGCAAACGGGGCTGCACTTGGAATGTAGAAAGCCCATTATCGGTACGCAATCCCAATTCATCGTAAACGGTCTGGTTGAACGTTCCTTTATTGAAATAGGTGGCGTTATCCAAGCGGAGTCCGGCGATGATTTCGAATCCGGGGAACGGTTTGGTTTGCAATTGAGCGTAAACGCCTGCATTCATGATGTTTTGCATTACCCGGTCGTTATCCGTCAGATAGAGTTCGCGTACATAACGCGAAGGAGTCAAGCTCTCGAATGCGTCTATCCCGTTGAAGTAGAAGCGTCCGTTGGTTTCGCTTCCGTAGCGTGAGTTCATGTGGGTGTACATCAGATCTACACCGAAAGTATAATTGATGCGTTTTGTGTTGTAGTAGAAATTGTCTACCAATTGAAGCACGTGGTTGTAGAAGTTTTCGGGACAATAACGCTGGCCGCCTAACTGAATATCTGTATGTACGGTTTTGCCGTTTACGGTAGAAGCTACGTTCTGTACGATTGCACGTGGAATGTTGGCGGATGGCAGTTCATCGCCCGGCATCGATTTCTCTAATGTATAAAGGTGTTGCACTTTCAGTTCGTTCGTGCCTCTCGGACCTACTACCGAACGCAGGGTGGCCAGAGCACTGTTGTTTAACGAATGTACGTTTCCATACGATTCATACATTGTGATGCTGGTGTTGTCACTCAATCCCTGATTGTTCATGTCGTTCACAAAGTTATCAGTGAAAGTCAGGAGGTTGGTGGCATTGATTTGCCAGTCTACGCGGGCAAATACAGCATCCGTGCTTTGTTTCTTGTCGAATGCCCCGAATTGTGGTGTGTTTGCCACACCGTATTTGTCACGTGCGATTTGCAGGAAACGGTCGCGCGTGTCCGTGCTCAGGCTGTATCGTTGTTCATCAGTTGCATTATGGATGTCGGCGATATAGAGTGGACGAGAGTCTGCTTGATGATCCCACGTGATGAAGAAATGTGCGCGGTCTTTTACGATGGCGCCACCCAATGAGGCTCCGAACTGATACGTGGAGAAGTCGTTATCGCGTTTGTTTCCACGGATGTCGTATGGGCTGGATAGCCAATTGGCACGTCCGTACACAAAAGCACTACCTGTCAAGGTGTTGGTACCCGACTTGGTTACGGTGCTCACCGTACCTCCTCCGGCACGTCCGTTGGTTACATCGTATTGGTTGGTTACCACTTTGAATTCGCGAATGGCTTCCATTGAGATGGCGTAAGGCACTCCGTTGCGGCTTGTCGTACTTCCTCCCGAAGTAGGGTTCTTGGCCGTCATGCCATCGATGGTATAGTTGGTAGAAGACGCCAGCTGGCCCGAAAGGCTCGACCCGGTGCTGAGCGGCGAGAGGTCGACTAATGAGGTGAAGTTACGTCCGTTCACCGGAAGCTTCTCCAAGTCCTGTTCGGTCACCGAAGTAGCCGAGCCGGTTGTGGCAATGGTATTCTTTAAGGAGTTGGCAACCACCTCCACGGCTTCCATGGTAATGGATTCTTCTTTCATCTGGAAATCGATACGCACCTGGTCGCCTTGGTTCAGGGTATATCCGCTTTTCGTCTGGTCCCCATATCCGATGTAGGACACCTTAATTGTGTACGGACCTCCCAACGGAAGCTGTTTGATGGTGTATTCACCGTTTTCGTTCGTGATAGAGCCTGTGCTGAAGCCTGTTGACTCGTTTCTTACTTGCACAGTGGCACCGATGACTCCCAGATTGGTTTCGTCGGTCACAATACCCGTAATAACGGCACGGTCATCTTGGGCAAACAAGTATCCCGGCATGATGAACAGGATACAGAGAAGCAATAACGCTTGCTTGATTTTTGTTGTCATAATCTTTAGTTAAGTGTTTGTTAAATTGATGCAACAAAAGTAAAGCAGGCGTATTACATCTCCATGACCGATGTGTAAAGAAACCGTGTGATTTGTGTTACGTGGATATTACATGGTGCGAAAAGAAATTTGCCAAAAGACACTCTCAAACGAACATAAGTGATAAGACCGACTTACTTATGTGGGATGACTGAGTTACTTATGTGAGACTGCCAATTCACTTATGTTCATCAAAAAGCATGCTTGAATGCTGTCTTTAAAGTATAAAAGCCAATGCTATATAGCTGCATCGTTTGTAAGATTAATAATCTTACAAACAAGGCAGCTATGTGAATTAATGCTGCGAGAAGTATAAAAGCTATTCTATCATGTAATGTTTTCTATTAATCGGGTATATTGCAAGCTTCAAATGCTTGTGCCAGATCTTCCAACAGGTCATCAATATGCTCAGTACCGATGGAAAGCCGGATGGTAGCTGGCGTGATGTGTTGCGTTTTCAGCTCTTCAGGCGAAAGCTGCGAATGGGTGGTAGTGGCAGGATGAATCACCAGGCTTTTCACATCCGCTACATTTGCCAAAAGTGAAAAGATTTTCAGTGAATCGATGAAACGCCATGCTTCATTTTGTCCGCCTTTTATCTCGAAAGTAAAGATACTTCCACCACCTTGTGGAAAATAGCGAAGATACAGTGCATGGTTGGGATGTGAAGGTAGGGAAGGGTGATTGACTTTTGCCACCATGGGGTGTGTTACAAGGTATTTTACTACTTTTAGGGCATTGGTCACATGACGCTCTACGCGCAGTGACAAGGTTTCAAGTCCCTGCAACAACAGGAAAGCATTGAAAGGTGAGATGGTTGCTCCCGTATCTCGGAGCAGGACAGCCCGAATGCGGGTGACAAATGCTGCTTCTTTTGCCACATCGGTAAAAATGTTTCCGTGATAGTTCGGGTCGGGAAGAGTCATTGTAGGAAAGCGGTTCGGATAGGCTTTCCAGTCGAAACGTCCGCTGTCTACAATGATTCCGCCCAGCGAAGTACCATGGCCACCGATAAACTTGGTAGCGGAGTGAACCACTATGTCTGCTCCATGCTCGATGGGACGGATAAGAAAAGGAGTACCAAAGGTATTATCTACAATCAAAGGTATTCCGTGACGGTGTGCTACTTCTGCCACAGCTTCTATGTGGGTAATATCCGAATGAGGATTGCCGAATGTTTCTGCATACACCGCTTTTGTTTCGGGACGAATGGCAGCTTCCAGCGCATGCAGGTCGTTGATGCGGATAATGGTATGTGTAATTCCCTGTTCTGCAAGCGTGTGTGTAATCAGGTTGTACGAGCCTCCATAGAGGTTATCGGCTGCTACCAAATGGTCGCCTGCATGTAAAATGTTCTGCAAGGCGTAAGTTACTGCTGCAGCTCCAGAGGCTACAGCCAAAGCTGCCACTCCTCCTTCAAGGGTAGCCATGCGTTCTTCCAATACTCGCTGGGTGTCGTTGGTGAGACGTCCGTAGATATTTCCGGCATCGCGCAAAGCGAAGCGGTCTGCAGCATGTCGGCAATCGTGGAACACATACGAAGCGGTCTGGTAAATGGGAACGGCACGTGCACCAGTTGTGGGATCGGGCAATTCTTGTCCGGCATGCAATTGCAACGTTTCGAAATGAAGTTTAGTCTTGTCCATTGTTTTTTTATAAAGATTATTGAGAAACTGTTTTGAATTTCTTCTAAATATTTTTCTGCAAAATAAGTAATTCTGGAAATAACAATCAATGTTTGTCCTTTATTTGGAAAATCTATCTATATTTGTATCCTAAAATAGAATAACTGCACAATGTAATATTCCAAAAGGGATATAAAACAGAATAGAATTCTTTTATGGAAACATTAGATAAAATAGATTTGCAGATTCTTCGTGTTTTGCAAGAAAATGCCCGGCTTACGACTAAAGAACTTGCCGCACGGGTCAGCCTGTCATCTACTCCAGTGTTCGAACGTCTGAAGCGGCTGGAAGCAAATGGATACATTAAGAAATATATGGCGATAGTAGATGCTGAAAAACTTCACCAGGGGTTTATTGTTTTTTGTAAAGTGAAGATGACTCGTCTTAACCGTGACATTGCCCAAGATTTCAGTCGCATTGTGCAAGGGATTCCAGAAGTGACCGAATGTTACAACATTTCCGGAAGCTATGATTATTTGCTAAAAATCCATGCCAAGGATATGAAACATTATCAAGCATTCATACTTAATGTCTTAGGTACTATTGAACATCTAAGTTCACTGGAAAGTGTCTTTGTGATGGATGAGTTGAAACATACATACGGTATTCATTTTTAAAAACAAGGGAAAGGCTGTTTTTTAATGGAGAGTTGCAAAAATCCGTCATGAGTCAAAAAACGAAACCGTTTCTAAGAAACTCTAATTTTTACAAATGAATATTGCAAACAGTCAATACATCTCCCTAAAAATGAATAGAGACTTTATCGGCAAATGCAGTACTACTGCATTTTTATACGGTCAGATTGGCAAATTGCGGACATTTAATGTGTATGCAAAATTAAGAGCCTGTTTAAATTTTCCAATAAAGTAATATTCTATCAGGTTCTTTTTCGTTTGTTCCCGGTCTGTTTTCCCGATTTTATTCGTCAGATAGCCCGCTATCCTCCTCATATAATCAGAAAAACATCCTCGAAAACAATTCGCAAAATTAACCTGAGCAAAATTTAAACAGGCTCTTAATGATATTTATCAGAAACGCAGATTTTATACAAACTGATTTTCAACATCTACTTAATTTTATATACCATAACATGAGTAATACATTAGCCCCTTTTGCACGTCCGCTTTACATTATGTTAAAAGCTGGAGGTGCTTTATGTAATCTGAGATGCGATTATTGCTACTATTTGGAAAAGCAAAACTTATATCCTCAAAAAAATGTTTCTATTATGAGCGATGAATTGCTGGAAAAATTCATTAAAGAATATATCCAGTCGCAAACCACGTCTCAGATACTATTTACTTGGCATGGTGGAGAACCTTTGATGCGTCCATTGAGTTTTTATCGGAAAGCTTTGGAGTTGCAACGTAAATATGCACAGGGTCGCATAATAGACAATTGTATTCAAACCAATGGCACGTTATTAAATGATGAATGGTGTCGTTTTTTTCACGAGAACGGCTGGCTGGTAGGCGTTTCGATTGACGGTCCTCAAAAATTTCACGATGCTTATCGGAAAACACGAGGAGGAAATCCTTCTTTTTCCAAAGTAATGAACGGCATTCATTTACTGAATAAACGGGGTGTAGAATGGAATGCTATGGCTGTCGTAAACAACCTCAATGGAGATTATCCATTGGAATTTTATCATTTCTTCAAGCAGATAGGATGCCATTATATTCAATTTGCTCCTGTTGTAGAACGTATCACACATCATAGTGACGGACGTTATTTGGCTTCTGTGGATAAGACTGGCAAAGAAAATTTGGCAGCTTTTTCCGTATCGCCTCTGCAATGGGGAAACTTCCTTTGTGCCATTTTCGATGAATGGGTGCAAAATGATGTAGGAAAGTATTTCATTCAGTTATTTGATGCGACCCTTGCTAATTGGGTGGGAACCAGTCCGGGAGTATGCACACTGGCTCCGATATGTGGACATGCGGGAGTAATGGAATTTAACGGTGATGTCTATTCGTGCGACCATTTTGTTTTCCCACAATACAAATTGGGAAACATTCGTGAAAAGACGCTTGTAGAAATGATGTATGGAGAACAACAACGGCAATTTGGCTTGGCTAAACGTTCAAGCCTGCCACATCAATGCAAGGAATGTCCTTATCTTTTCGCCTGTAACGGAGAATGTCCCAAAAACCGTTTTTGCTTGACTTCGGACGGAGAATATGGATTGAATTATCTTTGTCCCGGATTTTACAAATATTTTGCCCACGTGGCACCTTATATGGACTTTATGGCACGTGAATTGACAGCACAACGTCCTCCTGCCAATATAATGGAAATCCTTCGAACCAAGCCTTCGATATTCTGATTACTGGTTAATTTTGGAGGAGTGCCAGTTTGACACCTCTCCAAAAAACAGTAAGAAGCTGTTTTGAATTTATCGTGCGATGATTTGGGATGAGTTTTTGAGGCATTTTTGCTTCTGTGATGAGGAAGATAGCGGGCTATCTGACGAAGAGCAGGAGCGGAAAGGACCCAAAAATCGCCCAAAGCACACACGAAAACGGATACATCAAGCCAAGAAAAACTTTTTGGAGAAATTCAAAACAGCTTCTAAATTCACCTTCGGGGAATATCTACCGAATCTTCGGCTTTTCCGTTCAGCCAGCGCGAGAAGAAGTCTACCATGCGCCAGTAGAAATACTCGTCCATATCGCCGAAGCCGTGACGCTGGCCGGGGAGGATAAGCATCTCAAAGCGTTTGTTGGCACGAATCAACGCGTCTACTACGCGGATGGTGTTTGCCGGATGTACGTTGTTGTCGATGTCGCCGTGTACCAGCATCAGGTGTCCTTTCAGCTGTTTGGCTATTTCGGGATTTGTCGCTATCTTGTACACAAAGGTCGTGTCTCCCTTTTCGGTAATCTCTTCTTTTACGCCGTGATGGGTCTCGCTCCACCAGCGGTTGTAGATGCGGTTATCATGATTCCCGGCACACGATACGGCGGCTTTGTAGAAATCAGGATACTGAAGGATAGCGGCGGTAGACATGAATCCGCCTCCCGAGTGCCCGTGAATGCCTACGCGGTCGATGTCGATGTATTTGTAGCGTGCCGCCAGTTGCTCTACCGCTGCCTTATGGTCGGCAAGGGGATAGTCGCGCATGTTTCCGTATCCGTAGTTGTGATACCATTTCGAGCGGCTGGGATGTCCTCCGCGCTGTCCTACCGAAATCACGATAAAGCCAGCCTGCGCCAGGCGGTCGGTGCGTACGCTCATGCGGGTAAATGGATAATAGACCGCTTCTACCTGCGGACCGGGATATACGTAGTCGACTATCGGATAGACTTTGGTCGAATCGAAATTATAAGGCTTGTACATCACGCCATAGAGGTCGGTCACACCATCGGCAGCTTTTACCGTAAAGAGTTCGGGGAACTGGTAGCCTGCGGCAAAAAGCTGGGAGAAATCGCTTTCCTGCAAATCCATCACCTTATTTCCGTTGCGGTCTATCAGGGCAGCATTCGGAACGGTATTTACCCGCGAATAATTGTCTACGATGAAACGCGCATCGTCGTCCATGTCTGTTTCGTGGAAGTATTCGCCTTCGGTCAGCCGTTTCAAGCCGCTTCCGTCGGCATTCACTTTATACAAGTGTTCGTAATAAGGATTTTCGTTCGCTTCGCGTCCGTTGGCGGTGAAGTAGATGGTACGGGTGGCAGGGTCTACCTTTACGACACGCTCTACGTGCCACGGTCCTTTGGTGATGCGGTTTTTCAGGTTTCCTTGGTCATCATATAAATAAAGGTGTGCCCAGCCGTCTCGCTCGCTCCATTGGATAAACTCTTTCCCACCGTTGAATACCTGAATGGGGCGTGTTTCCTGATAGGTGTTCATCCGTTCTTTTACGATGGGGACGATGGAGTCTTGTCCGATGGTGTACGTACATACATCGATGCGGTGCAGGTCGCGGCTGCTGCGGGTCAGGAAGAAGCGGTTGTTGTCGCCCTGCCATACATCGGGGATAAATTCGGCATCCCGCTCTTTCATCTGATACGGACGGTTTTCCAGCATCAGTGTCTGGTTCTTCCATGCTGCCGTACGGATTTCTTTCCGGGTGTTCGTGGTCATGTCGAAGATGTACAGGTGGTCTTCGGGAGCATCCATCTCGCCCGGCATCTGGTAGCGGTAAGTCTCCAGCGTGGGACGGGGCGAAGCCGTGGAGTTGATGACCCACAGGTCTTTCACCTTGCGTTCGTCGGTCACTACGGTCACGAAATGTTTCGAGTCGGGCGACCAGTATCCCCATACGCCCCGGCGTTTGCCGTTGCACAGGGTATCGGTATTCAATATGCTGTAAGGAATGCCATAGCCGAAGTGCTCGCTTCCGTCTTTCGTCAACTGGATTTCTACAATCGTACTGTCCTTCTCGTCCTTTTGCGCCTTGCGGTAATCGGCGATGCTCATGCGGTAGAGGTTGCAGTCCTTGGCATATACCACCGTTTGTCCGTCGGGAGAGACCGATGCCCAATCCAGCCGTTTCGGTTCCTTGGCTTCTTCGGTCAGCAGGGTCAGCTTGCGTGTCGGATAATCGTAGGAGAAATAGAATACTTCCTTTTCGGGGGTGTCTGCCTTTTTCTTGTCATCCTTCTTCGGCTTCTTGTCTTGCGAAGAGGTTACTTCGAAGGTAAAGGTACGTCCGTCTTCTTTCACTTTCAGGTTTTGGATGGGCAAATGGCGTGCCTCGAACGGGTCGTGAACGATTTCGGTAAGTTGGGATGCCAATTCATCGCGGTCGAAAAGCGGAGTCTTCCGGCGTGCGTCGGGGTCGATTACATACCACGATGTGCCTTCGCTGGTTTTGTATTCGAACCAGAAATCGTTTCCGGTCGGGAACCAATGCGGGTCGACTTTGGTAGAGAACAGCATCGTGTTCAGTTTTTCTCGTGTGAATTTCTCTGCCTGAAGGTATTCGGGCAGACGCTCTTGGGCAACGGAAGGCATTGCCTGAAGGGCAAGTCCCAAGAGCATGAGGGATAAAATGCGTATTTTCATAAACTCTGCTTGTATTAAAATTTATTTCAAGCCCCAAAGATACGAAAAATGCAAGTAAGTGTATCGGTTTTGCGGATATTCAAATAAAGAATCACACTGATTTTTCGCAATCCATTTCCAATTAACTACATACAGTCAAGTTGTTTTGAGTACGATATTCCTTTGGGGTACATCCTACTTTTTTCTTGAAGAAGCGCAGGAAGTGCTGCGGATATTGGAATCCCAACATGTCCGCTACCTGTTTCGTGTTCATCTTGGGGTCAAGAAGAGCACTCTTTGCGATTTCCGCTATTTTGGATTGGATAAGTTCATGCGGGCTCTTGCCTGTTTCTGATTTTACCAAATCGCCAAAATAGTTGGGAGAAAGGCAAATTTTTTCAGCAAAATATTTCACGGTGGGAAGCCCTTGCAGGCGTGCCGTGCCGGAATCCCAATACTCGTCCAGCAATTGCTCGAAACGGATAAGGACATCGTTGTTCAGCACTTCGCGCGTGACGAACTGACGTTCATAAAAGCGCATGCAATAATTGAGCAGCACTTCAATGTTGGAGATTATCAGCGGTTTGGAAAACCTGTCGATGGGGTGCTTCAGTTCATGGGCTATCTTGTTCATATAATCCTGTACGATGACACGTTCGTCCGCAGACAAGTGCAACGCCTCATTGGAAGCATACGAAAAGAAACTATACTGTTTCATTTTTTGTGCCAATGGGGTACGGAACAGAAAATCGGGATGAAACAACAGTGCATCGGCTTCAGGCACAGGTCCCTCTTCGATACGGTGGATGCTGCCGACTTGTATAAACCCAAGAACGCGGCAGGCAAGCTCCCAGCCATCGCGGTCAGTGGACCGTTCGGGGCAGTGAAAGAGCAGGCATCGGGACTGTATGCGCAGACATTGGCAGAGCACGGTTTCCTGACCATTGCTTTCGACCCCTCTTTTACCGGAGAAAGCGGCGGGCAGCCCCGTAGTGTGGCATCGCCGGACATCAACACGGAAGACTTCAGTGCGGCGGTAGACTATCTGTCCACCCGTGACGATGTAGACCCGGAGCGCATCGGCATACTCGGCATCTGTGGCTTTGGAGGTTTTGCCATCAACGCGGCGGCTATGGATACGCGCATCAAAGCGACGGTGGCTTCCACGATGTATGACATCTGTCGGGGGACGGCAAACGGCTATTTCGATGCCAATGACAATGCGAACGTCCGCTATGAAATGCGCAAGCAACTGAATGCCCAACGGACGGAAGACTATCGCAACGGCACGTACAAGCGCACGGTGATGAATCCCCAGCCTGCCGATGACGCGCCACAATTTATGAAGGATTATTATGACTATTATAAAACGAAGCGTGGCTATCACTCCCGTTCCATCAATTCAGGTCTGGGGTGGAACGTCACTTCCTCGCTTTCACTTCTCAATATGCCCATTTTGGCTTACAGCGATGAAATCCGCAGTGCCGTATTGGTGGTGCATGGCGAAAAGGCACATTCGCGCTATTTCGGTGAGGATGCCTTCAAGAAACTGAAAGGTGACAACAAGGAATTGTATATCGTGCCGGGAGCCAGCCACACCGACCTGTACGACAACCTGGAAAAGATACCGTTCGGCAAGATAGTCGAGTTTTACAACCAATACCTGAAGTGATATGAAACGGTTGATTTACTGCTGTGGAGTGGCTATTTCCCTCCTTTTTACGGCAAATGCCCTTATTGCCTGCTCGGACGATGACCCGATGGAGGAAAGGACGGAAGTCCCCGCTCCGCCATCTGATGAAAATGAGGGCGATAATGAAGGAAACAACGATAACAATAACGGTGATGACAATGCATCCATGGAAAGAAATATTATAATTTCAGTAAACGGAACATCGTTTGCCGCTACGCTGGCAGACAATGAGGCTGCACAGGCTTTTGCAGCCATGCTCCCCCTTAGGCTGGATATGAGCGAGATGAACGGCAACGAGAAATACCATTACTTATCGGAAAATCTGCCTACGGACAGCTATCGTCCGGGGACAATCCAGACAGGCGACCTGATGCTTTACGGCTCGTCTTGCGTCGTCTTGTTTTACGAAACTTTTTCGTCCGGCTATAGTTACACACGCTTGGGGCAGATAGACAATCCCGAAGGGCTTGCCGCAGCCTTGGGAGGTGGAGATGTAAGCGTAAGGTTTGAAGTCCGGTAATACCTGTCGATGATTTGTGTATTCTTTGTTGCGCCGGATTTGTGCTCCGGCATAACAAAGAAAAGAATATTATCAACCTTTCTCATCCGTTTTTTTATTTCTCCCCGAAATCGTTGCTTCCGTATTTGAATTAGAAACTATTTTGAATTTATCGTGCGATGATTTGGGATGAGTTTTTGAGGCATTTTCGCTTCTGTGATGAGGAAGATAGCGGGCTATCTGACGAAGAGCAGGAGCGGAAAGAACCAAAAAATCGCCCAAAGCACACACGAAAACGAATACATCAAGACGAGAAAAACTTTTTGGATAAATTCAAAACAGTTTCTTACATTTGCTCATGCTTTGACCGTTTTCCGGCGCAACACGAAATAAAGCCCCAGTGCGATGAAGGGAATGCTCAATACCTGCCCCATGTCGATGGGCATGGCATTCTCGAAATCCACCTGACGCTCTTTGAGGAACTCGATGAAGAAGCGGAACGTAAATATCAGGGTGATGCAAAGCCCGAAATAGAAACCTTTAGGGGCAGTGTCTTTCCGCTTCCGGAATATCCAGACCATGATGCCGAAGAATAAGAAATAGGCAAGGGCTTCGTAAAGCTGGGCAGGATGGCGGGGCTGGGGGTCGACCTGCTCGAAGACAAACGCCCAAGGAAGATTGGCCGGCATGCCGATGATTTCGGAATTCATCAGGTTGGCAAGGCGGATGAAGCCTGAAGCTACCGGTGCGGCAATGCCCAACATATCGAGTATGTCCAAGTAGTGCATCTTGGTTTTCCGACAAAAGAAATATAGGGCGATGATCAATCCTAACGTCCCTCCGTGGCTGGCAAGTCCGGCATAACCCGTAAATATCCAGTCTCCGTTGGGAAGAAAGCGGACAGGAAGCACGATTTCCAAGGGATGTGCCAGAAAGTAGGAAGGGTCATAGAATAAGCAATGACCCAACCTGGCACCCACAAATGTACCTACCATGCAATATACGAACAGCGACTGGTAAGTATCTATCGGAAATTTCCTCACTTGATAGAGCTTGTACACTACTTGGCAAGCTGCCAGAATGGCAATCATCCAGAAGATGCTATACCACCGAAGTCCGAAATTTCCGATGTGGAACAGTACGGGGTCGGGATTCCAATGAATGTAAAGCAGGTTCATCTATTTTCCTTTATATTTATATTAGAAAATAAAGCGCATCACATCGTTGAAGTTCGCCCAAATGAGGAGGGCAAGGAGCAGGAACATGCCTACCATCTGCGCATATTCCATAAACTTGTCGCTCGGCTTGCGGCGGGCGATGATTTCGTAGAGCAGGAACAATACGTGTCCGCCATCGAGCGCCGGAATAGGCAAGATGTTCATAAAGGCGAGGATGATGGAGAGGAATGCGGTCATTTCCCAAAAACGTTGCCAGTCCCATACCTTTGGGAAGATGCTTCCGATGGTACCGAAACCTCCCAGACTCTTGGCTCCTTCGGCGGTAAAGACATACTTCATGTCGTTGGCATATCCTTTCAATGTATTGATTCCTAACATAACACCTGCTGGAAAAGACTGGAAAAAGCCATACGACACATCGGTCACTTTATAATCGATCAAGCCTCCGTAGGCGTTTACCTTGAAGCTGGCATCCGTCTGTACATTGACTGTATCCCGTATTCCGGCACGTGAATAAACCAATGTGAACTCGCCCGAAGTCTTTTCCTGCAATTCGGCGTTCAGTTGAAGGCGGTTCATCTGGTCTAAGAACTCGTTCCAAGAATTGATTTCCGTACCGTTGAATGCTACAAGTGAGTCTCCCTTTTGGATGCCTGCCTGTGCAAATCCTCCTCCGGCTATGACCGAATCCACTACATTCGGCTGGAATACGGATACGAACATCGGACTCTGTTGGGCTACATCGAGCAGGCTCAGTTCGGGCATCAGGATTTGTTTCTCTTCTCCATCGCGAAGCACGGTCACTTCGTGCGCTTCGACGATGCTCCGAATCATGTCTCCGTTGAAGCGGGTTAATTCCTCACCGTCGGCACTTAGGAGAATATCCCCGTCACGAAAACCTATCTCTTTTGCCAGTTCATTAAATTTCATTCCATACGTCATGTCCTTCAGGGCAATGTACGAATCGCCCCATGTAAAAAGAATCATGGAATAAATAAACAAGGCAAGGATGAAGTTCATCAGCACTCCGCCCACCATTACCAGAAGCCGTTGGCCTGCAGGCTTCGAGCGGAATTCCCATGGCTGAGGCGGCTTTTTCATCTGTTCGGTATCCATTGATTCGTCAATCATACCGGAAATTTTGCAATACCCTCCCAAGGGTAGCCAGCCTATACCATACTCCGTATCGCTATGTTTGGGCTTGTATTTGAACAAGGCAAACCACGGGTCGAAGAAAATATAAAACTTCTCTACCCGTATCTTAAAGAGGCGGGCAAAGAAAAAGTGTCCTCCTTCGTGCACAATTACCAGCAGCGAAAGGCTGAGAATGAGTTGGAGAGCACGAATCAAAAATGTTTCCATATCGTTTTCTTGTTTTTAATTTTTTAGTTGGCAAGGTGAAAAGGACGAGTTGACAAGGTTTTGGAATGTTCTCCCAAGGTATTTTAAGCCTTGTCACCTTGTTGTCTTGTCACCTTGTCATCTTGTTTATCACTAATTCTGCGGCAATGCGCCGTGTTTCGGCATCGGTAGCCACATAGTCTTCATACCTCGGGCGCTGGATAAACGGCACGCGTGTCATGGTTTTCTCGATGACCTCACTCATGCCGAGGAACGAAATCTTGTCTTCCAGGAATGCCGCCACCACCACTTCATTGGCGGCATTTACGATGCAGGGCATGTTGCCTCCCTGATGCAGTGCCTCGTATGCCAAAGCCAAGTTGCGGAAACGTTCCGTGTCGGGCTTCTCGAAAGTCAGCGTATTGTATTTGGCAAAGTCCAGCCGCTCTCCCGATAGGGAAACCCGCTTGGGATAAGAGAAAGCGTATTGGATGGGCAGACGCATATCGGGCACGCCCAACTGGGCTTTTACCGCTCCGTCCTCGAACTCCACCATCGAGTGGATGACCGACTGGGGATGTACTACTACCTCAATCTGTTCGGGGCGCACGCCGAAGAGCCATTTGGCTTCGATTACTTCGAAGCCCTTGTTCATCATCGAAGCCGAGTCGATGGTTATCTTGGCTCCCATGTGCCAGTTGGGATGATGCAAAGCCTGCGCCTTGGTGACCGTGCGGAGCTGGTCGATGGTGTACGTGCGGAACGGGCCACCCGACGCGGTAAGAATCACCTTCGATACAGGATTGTTCACCTCCAGGCATTGGAAAATAGCCGAGTGTTCCGAGTCTACCGGAAGAATAGGGGTATGATATTCTTGTGCCAGAGCATTGATAATCTCACCCGCTACGACCATGGTTTCCTTATTGGCAAGGGCGATGGCCTTTCCCGCACGGATGGCATTCATTGTAGGCAGCAGACCGGCATAGCCCACCATAGCGGTTAAAACGATGTCAATCGGTTGGGATTCTACAATCTGAGCCAGTGCGTCTTTTCCGGCATACACTTTTACGGGTAAGTCGGAGAGTGCTTCTTTCAGTGCCGGATATTTGTCTTCATTGGCTATCACAACGGCTTCGGGCTGGAACTCGCGTGCCTGTCGGGCAAGCAAATCCACCTGATTGTTTGCCGTAAGAGCATACACTTCGTACAGGTCGGGATGCTCCTTGATGACTTGCAAGGCTTGTGTCCCGATAGAACCTGTAGAACCTAATATCGCTATTTGCCTTTTCATATTTCCTATTAGACAATTTACAAATTACTATTTACTTGTTTCTTCATTCTTGGTTCATTCACGTTCATACTTTTAAAAATCGTAAATGTTCCAATCGTAAATTTAAAACACAACGTATTGTTCGGGATTGACCGGATTCCCTTTATGCCATAACTCAAAGTGCAGGTGGGGCTTGTCGTCCTTGTCTATGGCATCACCTACCAAGGCGATTCCTTCTCCTCCTTTTACCTTGTCGCCTTCGCGTTTCATCAACGAATTGCAGTGTTTGTACACCGAGATGAAGTTCTGCGGATGCTGTATCTGGATGACGTATCCCCACGTGGGTGTATAACCGGCGAAGATGATTGTGCCTTCCAGTACGGACAGTATCGTTTCATTCGGGCTTGCGGTCAAATCGACTCCATAATGGCGGTTGTCCGGATTGAAGTTCGTAGACATCACGCCCCGCACCGGACGGTAGAAAATCAGTCCGGCAGCTCCCTCTTCAGTAATTGCCGTCAGATTATAACGTTCTTTTTCTTCGTATTGTTTTACAAACTCTTCTTCTTCCTTCGAGCGTGCTATCAGTTCTTCCTCGCGCAAGTCGGTCAGCGAATCGATAGACTGCACCGTATCTGCCTTTACCTGTCCGCTTAAAATGTCGCGGATATTCATCACATAGCGGTTTTGGCGTTCGAGTGCAGCCTGTAGCGAATCGGCACGCAGGGCATTTGCCACTACCTGTGCACGCACTTCACTGTTCATGTAGCCGGGCAGATAGTTGCGCAAAGGCGTAAAGACGATTATGGCTGCAGCAATGCAGAATATCACCGCACACGACACCAGCAATACCGACAATCCGTTCAATTTCGAAACGTGAATCCCCACGATCTCCTCCAATGTGTTCTCATTGACGATACTCAGCTTGTACTTGAACCGGATGTTATGCCAAAATGCCTTGCGCGCTTTTTTCATACCTTACTCCTTATTTATTTTATACCTTATATATATTAAGGTTCGATTAATCCGTCGGGCACGTTTACTTTCATTACCTTCTTCTCCCGGTCTAAACCGATGATAAACTCTTCGTGGGCAGGCAATAAAAGTTCTTCTCCGTCTTTCTCGATGGCGAACAAGACATTGAGGGTGGTATCGTCTACATTCGTTATCTCTCCCAAATAGCCGTGATGCACATCTTCTACCCGGAAACCGATAAAGAAGTTCCAGGAAGTCACGTCCTCTTGCTCGTCCATGAATTTCTTGGGGAAATACACTTCTACGTTGGTGAACCTGCGTGCCTGCTCGGCGGTATCGATGCCTTCGAATTTCACCAGTGCCACCGTATCGGAACGGAAACGGTATTCTTCCATGAAGAACGGAACCAGGATGCCGTCCATGAGCAAGATAAGGTAATCGCAATCCACACGGTCGAATATATCATCGGTAAAGGTGAAAGACACTTCTCCTTTTATGCCGTGCGGCTTGTTGATGACACCGATTTTAAAAACTTCTTCCTTTCTTATCATACGCTTTATTCAATACGGGTGATACGTGCGCCCAAAGCCAACAGGCGTTGTTCGATATATTGGTATCCGCGGTCTATCTGTTCGATGTTATGGATACGGCTGATGCCTTCCGCATCGAGTGCGGCTATCAACAGGGCGATGCCTGCGCGTATATCGGGCGATGTCATGTTGCCTCCGCGAAGCCGGAACGTACGGTCATGTCCGATAACTACCGCGCGGTGCGGGTCGCAAAGGATAATCTGGGCGCCCATGTCGATGAGCTTGTCCACGAAGAACAGGCGGCTCTCGAACATCTTCTGATGAATCAGGACACTCCCTTTGGCTTGGGTGGCAACTACCAGCATGACGCTTAGCAGGTCGGGGGTCAGTCCGGGCCAAGGCGCATCGGCTATGGTCATAATCGACCCGTCGATGAACGATTCGATTTCGTAGTGTTCTTGGCAAGGTACGAAAATGTCATCGCCATGTTGTTGCAGGCGGATGCCCAACCGGCGGAAACTGTCTGGGATGATTCCCAGATTCTCGTACGATACGTTTTTAATGGTAATTTCACTTCCTGTCATTGCTGCCATACCGATAAAACTGCCTACTTCAATCATGTCTGGCAAGACACGGTGTGTACATCCTTTCAATGTCTTTACCCCTTCGATAGTCAACAAGTTCGAAGCTATGCCTTCGATATGTGCTCCCATGCGGTTCAGCATCCGGCAAAGCTGCTGAATGTATGGCTCGCAGGCAGCATTGTAGATGGTGGTCTTCCCTTCGGCAAGCACTGCTGCCATTACGATGTTGGCGGTACCTGTTACCGATGCTTCGTCAAGCAACATATAGGTGCCTTTCAATCGCTTGGCCAGAATGCGGAACGTACCCCTTTGATTATCATATTGAAAATCAGCTCCCAGTTTCTGGATTCCCAAGAAGTGTGTATCCAGCCTGCGTCGTCCGATTTTATCTCCTCCCGGCTTGGAAATGACCGCACGTCCGAAACGTGCTACAAGCGGTCCTACCAGCATCACCGAGCCACGCAAGCGCGAACACCGCGCCAGGAAATCGTCGCTTTCCAGATAATCGAAGTTGACAGCATCGGCACGGAACGCATATGTATCCGCATTCTGCTTTTTTACCTTTACCCCCATATCTCGAAGCAGCTGGATAAGGTTGTTTACGTCCAATATATTCGGAATATTGCTGATAATCACTTCTTCATCGGTCAGCAATGTGGCACAAATAACCTCCAGCACTTCGTTTTTCGCTCCTTGCGGGATAATTTCGCCGTGCAGTTTATGTCCTCCTTCAATTACAAATGATGCCATATAGTCTTCTGGTTTTCAATACTTCCTTTTTTGCTGGTTATTGTTTCTCTGTTGGTTGTTATTGTTCATTTGGCGTCTGCGGGGCATCGTGCGTTGTTCTACCAATTGCACATCATCAATGGTCAATTTGATTTTTTCTCCTGAAAGTTCATACAAATCATCCAGTATTTTCTGGTTTTCCATACCATCCTTGTTGTTCCAGTTCTGGTAATCTTTTTTCATGTGATTGGCAATCATTTGCAAAAGACGCTTACGCTCTTCCCCTTCCGGATAATCGACAGCTATGCGAATCAGGTTCTGTATATAGCTGCCATAGTGCCGGTAACGGATACGATGTTGTGGGTAAGGAATGCGGTCGGGTTTGATTTCCAGGCTTTCCTTTTTTACTACCTCCACCGGATAATCGATATCTAGCTTGAAATCGGACATAATGGCAAGGTGGTCCCACAATTTATGATTGTTATCATTTGCATCACGCAAGTAAGGAAACATGCCTCCCATGATGTTTATAATCGTATTGGCACAGCGTTGCCGCTCTTTGCGGTCTTCTATCGTCAAAGCATAGTCTACCATGTTTTGTACGCTCCGGCCATATTCCGGTAGCGGCAATCTTCGTTGTTGGGTATTATATTCCATATTTTTTAAGTTAGGGACTAGGGTTCATGTTCTAGTTGGCTCGACTCTTAATATACTTATAAGCATCGGACCGACTCATTTATAATAATTTTTTGGGCTTTGAAGCCACAAATTCCTTCAGGTAAAAAGGTTCAAAATAGGCTACATCCTTAAAATCTTCGATAGCCATTGCCTTTTCAGCCAAAGGGAACATCCATTTGGCTAACGGATAGATCTTTTCGATGAAATGTGCATTGGGGTGTGTTAGCTTTGTCCGGCACTTTTCCGCACCGTTTCCAAAGAAATATACGGGATGATCGGCAAGCAATTCTGCATATGAATGCTCGTCAATCACATCTGCTCCGGTAGGACGTACGACTCGCAACGCACGGTCATAAATAGTAGCATATACCTCCATACGACGCGCATCAATCATCGGGCAAAGCAATGCATCGTCTGGCAATTCGTGGCGAAGTAATACCGGTACACACATCACTTCCAGTGTAGGAAGTCCGATAAGAGGTACTCCACGTCCGTAACACACTCCTTTGGCCATCGACACACCTATACGGAGACCTGTGTACGAACCTGGCCCGCAGCTTACTGCTACCGCATCTAACGGTATGGCATGGCTTTCAACAAATGATAACGCCCGGTCTACATATACGCCCAAAGTCACGGCATGTGAAGGCCCGTTGAAGTCTTCTTCCGAATAAATACATGCTCCGTCCTGGCTGACGGCAACCGAACAGACCTCTGTAGAGGTCTCAATATGTAAAATGCACGACATAAATCTATTATTAAGTACGAGTGTGCAAATATACAATTATTTTTTGAGTTTGTAAGTTTTTGAGTTTGTAAGTTTTTGAGTTTGTGTCAGGGGAGTGGCAATTATGGATGTTCTTTTAGCTAAAATAAATGATATGCGAAATGAAGATATATTTAAAGTCTGTTTCAGTCAGCTTCGTGGCCTATAGCAGTTAGTTGGATTGGCTTATGAATATATCTTCGTTTTTCCGGTTGGGTTGATTGTGTCTTGCAAACTTGGGAATTCTCTCTCAGGGCTGGAAGTGCCTCAAAAGCTCATTCCCAATCATCGCACGTAAATTCAAAACAGTTTCTTCTATGTTGTAATCCAAATATCCAGAGAATTTTTTTATTTTATTAAAGGTTTTCATTAGCTTTGTAATCAAGGAGTTGAAGAGGATGCAA
>NZ_NFJG01000065.1:0-24072 GCF_002159755.1 Bacteroides sp. An269 | reverse complement strand
TTTGATTTGCAACTATAAAATTACTCATTTTCTGCGATATGCGGAAATCCCTGTGCCTCTTTTATATCCCAAGAAGAAGGTTATCTATTAACTTGCGAAACTTGAATTAATAATCTTACAGCGTGAAGATTAATAATCTTTCGGTATGAAGATTAATAATCTTACAGGCAAGGCAGCCATGCGAATGGGATTGTCGGACTAAGCAAATGTTCTGGCTTGGCTTGGAAAAGCAACTGATGGACATATGAAGTGGAAGCTCCTTGGCACCGATTATTATCGGTAAATATGTCTGTACTCTTGTGGTGTCATGCCGGTCAGTTTTTTAAACAAGCGATTGAAGTAGGAATAATCATCAAAAGCCAGTCGGAAAGAAATTTCTTTTACAGATAATGCTTCCGTAATCAGGAGCAGTTGTGCCTTTTCTATTTTTTTCTGGTTGATGTACTGGAGCGGGGTCATGTTCATTTCACTTTTGAAAAGACGGATGAAATGGTCTTTCGACAGGCAGGCGTTTTCCACCAGTGTGTTCAGGCTGATTGTTTCACCGATGTGCCTGTGTATGTATAAGACGGCTTTTACGATGCGGTTGTCTTTGGTCTCTATTTTCGATTTCGCTTGTTTGAACAGGCGGGCGAGCAGCTGGAGCACAATGCCTCTCGATTCCACTTTGTCGCAAAAAGCGCGTTGCCTGTTTTTCATCAGGCTTTTCATCAGGGTAGGATTGTTGTCGTAGGTGGATGGATCGGACTTCTGCAAGCTCATGTGCGGGTTTATTTCGCATAAGCGTTCAAATAACTGCAATTCCCATTTCCCTGTTGGTATCTCGAACGGAAAGTCCCATAATTCCAGCCAGTCCTCATCTGATTTATGGTCGTCGTAAATATGCAAGTAGTAATGCACGAAACGCGAATTGCAGATATAGGTATGTCGTGTAAAAGCAGGGATGAAGTATAAATGGTTGGGGTGTAATGTATATATACCGTCTGCAAATTGTATTTTAGCCTCACCTTCGGTAACATAATATAAACGGCTGAAAGGGCTGCTCACGTTCTTCCAGTTCCAGTCAGCATCTTGTATGGCTAAGCCCACATTCAATACTAAGGGATGCAATTGGTCTACTTGTAAACTCATATATTAATAGGTGTTTTTATATGGCTTTTTAAAGTTAACTTTTTTCTTTTTTTTGGTGCAAATTTATGAAATATAAATCGTTTTTGTTTTCGTTTGAAGATATAAAAATAACGGTTTGTCGATTTTATCCATAAACTTCCTGCTTTGTCCTATTGTGGTTTGCCGTATGTTCGTATCTTTGTTATCAGAAAAACACTAAACACTTATACGTATGAAAACAAAACTCTTGATTGCATCTTTATTTTTATCTGCAGGGCTGTATGCCCAGACTTATCAGGTGCCTGTATCGGAAAGAGATGAACCGATGATGAAAGGAAAGTTCGAGCCTACGTGGGAGTCGTTGAAACAATACCAGGTGCCGGAGTGGTTCCGCAATGCCAAGTTCGGCATCTGGGCACACTGGGGACCGCAGTGTGTAGAAGGATCGGGCGACTGGATGGCACGTTCAATGTATATAGAGGGCTCTCCTGAATATGAATATCATGTAAAGCATTACGGGCATCCCTCGGAGTTTGGTTTCAAGGATGTTATTCCTCTCTTTAAGGCAGAACGCTGGGATCCGGACAAACTGGTGGCGTTTTATAAGAAGATAGGGGCGCAGTATTTCTTTGTGTTGGGAAATCATCATGATAATTTTGATTTATGGGATAGCAAATACCAGCCTTGGAACTCCATCAATATGGGACCGAAGAAGAATATCCTTGCCGGTTGGGAGAAGGCAGCCCGCAAATACGGATTGTATTTCGGAGTCAGTTTGCATGCCGACCATGCGTGGACGTGGTACGAAGTAGCCCAGCGGCATGACACCATCGGTCCCATGAAAGGCATCCCTTATGACGGGAAGCTGACCAAGGCGGACGGAAAAGGCAAGTGGTGGGAAGGTTATGACCCGCAAGACCTCTATGCACAGAACCATCCGCTGAGCGAGAACAGCTGGGATAATGGCATGATTCATCGCCAGTGGGGATGGGAGAACGGTGCATGTCCTCCTTCGCAAGAATTTGCAACCAATTTCTATAACCGCACGCTGGATGTCATCAACCGTTACAACCCCGATTTGTTGTATTTCGATGTGACGGTATTGCCTTTTTATCCGGTAAGCGATGCGGGATTGAAGATTGCCGCACATTTTTATAACCATAGCATGGCTACGCACAATGGCAAATTGGAAGCCGTAATGTTTGGTAAGATTCTGAACGAAGACCAGCGTAAGGCATTGGTTTGGGATGTGGAACGCGGAGCTCCCAACAAGGCGATTCCGGAGCCGTGGCAATCCTGTTCGTGTATCGGAGGCTGGCACTACAATACCTCCATTTATGAGAACAATGGCTACAAGTCGGCTTCGTATGTCGTAAAGCTTTTGATGGACATCGTGAGCAAGAACGGAAACCTGTTGCTGAGCGTGCCGCTCCGTGCCGACGGGACGTTTGACGAGAAGGAAGAAAAAATCCTGAACGAGTTCGGTGCCTGGATGGACATCAACAAGGAAGCCGTTTATGATACCCGTCCGTGGAAAGTGTTTGGCGAAGGACCGATAGCTGAAGAGGATATTCCGCTTAACGCGCAGGGTTTCAACGAAGGTTCGTATAACAAGGCAGACTCGAAAGAAATCCGTTTCACGCAAAAAGGTGATGTATTATATGCCACTGCACTTGGATGGCCCGAAAGCCATACCGTAATCATCAAGTCACTGGCGGCAGGTTCGGAATTGTATCCCGAAGAGATACACGAAGTGACTTTGCTAGGATATGGAAAGGTGCAGGCGGAACGTACCGCCGGGGGGCTTGCCATCACCTTGCCTGCTGAACCGCTCAACCAAATAGCTCCGGTTTTCCGCATCAGATAAAGACGGGTTGGGAGTCTACATAGATACGGCTTTTCATGAAAGTATATGCAGTCGCCGGTGAAGATACGTTCACTGGCAGGTTTAACTAAAATGTACAGAAGACAATGGATTACGAAGGATATCAAACAAAGGCATACGATATTCCGGTCAAACGTTATTGCCAGACGCTTGACTTGAAGGACAATCGCGCACTTATTGCCGAATACCGCAAGTTGCACAGCCGTGAATATGCATGGCCTGAGATACGGAGGGGAATCCGTGAGGTGGGTATCTTGGAGATGGAAATCTACATTTATGGCAATAAGTTGTTCATGATAGTAGAAACTCCGCTTGACTTTGATTGGAATGTAGCTATGAAACGGCTCGCTTCTTTGCCACGGCAGGCGGAGTGGGAAGAATGTGTGACACGTTTTCAAGAGTGTCTTCCCGGAAGCACATCGGCAGAGAAATGGCATCTGATGGACCGGATGTTTTACTTGTATGACTGAGCCGGATGGCTTGGAATAAAGATATAAAATCCCTAAAAATAGGTATTGTCAGATAAACACCGACCCAGTACCTTTGCAAAATGAAAACATTGTTTTATCATACATGCAAGTGCTGAAAGAAGACATACGCGACCGTATATTGGCTATTTCATTGGAACATTTCCGCGAGAACTACACCGACCGTTCTACGGAACTGGTCAAGGCATGGTTCGCGTCCATGCAGCAGAAGCATCCCGAAATCAATACGGCGGTGTCTGATTTTATCATCCACCTGCATACGGTATGGATGTTCACCCTGTTCGAAGAACTGCTGATGCATTCGGTTCCCCAACAGGAAATGGAAACCATCTTGCACGACTATATTCTTTTTGAAATTCAAGGCTGGAGGGCAATCATCCAAATATGAGATACAGACAACGTACATACGAACATTCAACCGCATCAGGACGGTTGGCAGGGAGGAAATCTTCACGGAGGTTTCCTTCTTTTTTATTTATCGTGCGATGATTTGGGATGAGTTTTTGTAGAGACGCAAAATCTTGCGTCTTTACTATGAGGAAGATAGCCCGCTATCTTTCCTCATCACAGAAGCGAAAATGCCTCAAAAACTCATTCCAAAATCATCGCACGATAAATTCAAAACTGCTTCTTATTGGGCGGATTTTTCAGAATACATATCCGAACCCGAGGTTCAGGTAGATGGGATACATGGCGAATGTAATGGTTTCGAAATCTTTCTGAAAGATGTCGTTCAGTCCCCAGGTCAGGTCGGCGTGTACGGTAAGGTGCTTATAGGCACGCCATGAACCACCCACTTGCAATCCCCATTGGAAACGGCGGAGGTCTTCGGAAAAGTCATAGGTAGCGACGTTGTCACCTGTAAAGTTGACACGGCTTCCTGTAGCATCGGGAGTGCGCAGATGGCCTTCGTAGACGTTCCCGTCGAAGTCACCGCTCATCATATATGACAGGTAGGGGCCGAATACCAGTTTCCAGCGTTCGCCTATCTTATAGTTGGCAAGGATGGGGATGGTAAGGAGCGACATCCTTACTTTTGTTTCTACGCCACCTGTCCAAAGTCCTTGTATTTTTCCACCTGTCTCACTGAAGATTTCCATGCCATAGTTTTTCACCGTGGCTTGGGTGGTCATGCTCTTGCTGTCGAGGCGTAACCCTACGCTTACGCCCCATTTTTTGGCTTCGTCTATCCATTTGGTAGCGTTTCCTTCGATAGTGATGGCAAGCCCGGGGCGATAACTGTCGATGCTTCTGATTTCGTGTGGAAGTGGGAGTGGGGAAGTGCCTCCGAAGTTTACACCTGCCTTGAATTCGTATTCCAATCCGTGCAGGGATGACCAAAGCAAGCCTTTGTGTTCCGACCATTGTGCCTGTGCGATGCCTGTGCCGAATGCCAGGGCTACTGCTAAAGTTAATATGTATTTTTTCATGTTGTTTACGTGTTAAGGGTTATTCGCAGATTATTTCCACTTCGTCTATGTACAGTTCGCTTCCTACCGCTCCTCGGAAATAACCTCCTCCTCTGCTGGAGGCGAAAGCGATTGCAAGTTTGTATTTGCCGTTTGCCAGTCCTTCAGGGTCGACGGTCTTGCCGTTTTGTGCCTCGAATGATAAGTCGAAGTAAGTCCATTCATCGGTTTCTTTCATTTCTTGTTGGCCTTGTTCACCAATACGTGCCATCAGTACAATATTCGGGTTGATGCCTCCGGTCAGTGGGAAGAGGTCGCCATCCAGTGTATAGTCGCTGGTCTCAGCTTCGTAAAGCACTGCATAGATGTCGCCTATATCGGTTTGTCCGCTTAGTACTTCATTGTTTTCATCGGTGAATGTCTCACCTTTTTGGTATTTATACCATCCGGTTATGCGTTGGGGTATTTTGGTAAATGGGAAACCGAAGTGGGTAGCCTGTCGTGGAGCTGTGACAGCATTTTGTACGTCGAACGAGCCAACAAACAAGTTGCCACAAGCTATGGGCATTCCTAACGGGAGTCCGAAAGAGCCGGTGCTACGTGTAGTAAGACGTACGCATTTGCCGCTGTGGCCTATTGGATCCTGTACGGTAGGGTATTGCGTCTCGTCGAGTGCCATGCCGCTCAGTTCGTAGCCTGGGTTTCCGCTTGCCCACTGCATGATGCCCGACTCATTGGTGAGATAGAAAATATGATAGGGCGTAGTGGCGCGCAGGTTTTCGAACGAATAATGAGTGGGAAGTTCCATTTTGTTGATGCGGACTACATACGTGGCGGTTGTGTTTCCGTCTTCCGATGTCACGGTGAACCGGCGCAATGTGCGTTGGCTGAAATCGTAATACGGAGGCTGGTCGCCTGCTTCTGTTTCGTCGGCTTGAATGGTTGCGCCGTCGGCAAGCGTAAAGTTCAGTTCCTGCTGTGATACATCTGTACCGTCGAGCACATAAATTTCTATTTCTTTGTGGGTGGCATCTATGCTTGCCAGTTGGATGTTTTCGCCTGTGCAGTCATCGATGGCTGCTTCCACGTTCAGGGCTTCGTCTTGAATGCACGAAGACACCGCCAGGGTAAGAAGTAACCCTGCAAAGATTTTTCGGATATTCATAACATTATCGGCTTTAGCGTAATAACTCGGCAAAGATAATGAAATAAGTGTAACTATTGATAAAGTGAGTGTTAAAATAGGAATGGCGGGGAAGGGTAAGCGTAAAAAAATCCGGCTTCCGTCACAGGAAGCCGGATTGAAATTTGTCGCACCTGTATAAATTATACGATGCCTTGAGCCATCATGGCATTTGCCACTTTCATGAATCCGGCTACGTTGGCACCCTTTACGTAGTTGATGTAACCGTCGGGTTCTGTTCCGTATTTCACGCAAGCTTCGTGGATGTTCTTCATGATGCTCTTCAGCTTTTCGTCCACTTCTTCCTGGCTCCAGCTCAGCTTGATGGAGTTCTGAGTCATTTCCAGACCTGATACAGATACACCGCCGGCATTGGCAGCCTTACCCGGTGCATAGAGAATCTTCGCTTCCTGGAATACACGGATTGCTTCGGGGGTAGAAGGCATGTTGGCACCTTCGGATACAGCGAATACACCGTTGGCAACCAAAGCTTTGGCATCATCGCCGTTGATTTCATTCTGTGTGGCAGAAGGAAGGGCAATGTCGCCTTTTTCGTTCCAAGGACGTGCTCCGGCTACGTATTTGCAGCCGTATTTCTCTGCATATTCGCGGATACGTCCACGATACAGGTTCTTCAGTTCCATGATGTAGTCCAGTTTTTCGCGGTCGATTCCGTCCGGATCGTAGATATAACCGTCTGAGTCGGACATTGTAACTACTTTCGCACCCAACTGAATCAGTTTTTCTACTGTATATTGTGCTACGTTTCCTGCACCTGATACCAGACAGGTCTTGCCTTTGATATCAATGTTGCGGGTCTTCAGCATTTCGAGCAGGAAGTAGATATTTCCGTAACCTGTTGCTTCGGGGCGAATCAATGAACCGCCGAATTCGCGTCCTTTACCGGTGAGCACACCGCTGAATTCACGGGTCAGTTTCTTGTACATGCCGAACATGTAGCCTACTTCACGTCCGCCTACACCGATGTCACCGGCAGGTACATCGGTTTCAGGACCAATGTGACGCCACAATTCCAGCATGAAAGCCTGGCAGAAACGCATTACCTCAGCGTTTGATTTGCCACGTGGAGAGAAGTCTGAACCACCTTTGCCTCCACCCATCGGAAGCGTAGTCAATGAGTTCTTGAATGTTTGTTCGAAAGCCAGGAACTTCAGGATACCGAGGTTTACAGAACTGTGGAAACGGATACCGCCTTTATACGGGCCAATGGCGTTGTTATGCTGTACACGGTATCCCATGTTGGTCTGGATGTTGCCTTTATCGTCCATCCACGTTACGCGGAACTGGTAAACACGGTCTGGAATACACAAGCGTTCAATCAGATTCACTTTGTCGAATTCAGGATGCTTGTTGTATTCTTCTTCGATTGTACCTAATACTTCTTCTACTGCCTGATGGTACTCAGGTTCATTGGGAAATCTTCTTTTCAGATCTTCCAGGACTTTTGCTGCATTCATTCTTCTAATCTTGTTATTGGTTATTAAATATTCTTCTCATTGTTTGATGTGGTAAAAGTATAGATTATTTTTTATTTATGCAACAATTTAGTAAGAAAATCAGAGTAAAAACATCAAAAAGTTGTTTTTGTTTCGTTTTTGTGTGGAAATGACTACTTCTGCTGTTTCTTTTTTAACGCTTTGACAATCGGAATGAACACCAGGGCACCTGAAATGAGTATTGTCAGGATAAGCATGCCGTCAATTTGTGGGCTGGAAGTAAGAACAATGAAACAAAGTGCTGCCCAAGCCAAGGCTAACACGACACATTGTGAAGAGGTGAGTGGTTTTCGCATAAGGTCAGGGTATGAAAAGGTGTATGGTGACAGAAGAAACGCAGATTCACGAAGATTCTCGCAGTTTCTTAATCTGCGAAAATCTGTGTAAATCTGCGTTTCAAACAGAGACATAAATTTATTTTTGGTTATGCAACTTCTTGGCTACGATCGCATCGATGCAGGCGATAGCGGTGATGTTGACGATATCGCGCACTGAGCTTTCAATGTCGGTAAAGTGAATCGGTTTGTTCAGTCCCATCTGAATCGGGCCGATTACTTCTGTTTCGCTCATGCTTTGGATAAGCTGGTAAGTAGCGTTGGCAGAGTTCAGGTTCGGGAATACCAGTGTATTGACTTCTTTACCTTTCAGGCGGGTGAACGGATATTTCTCGTCACGCAACTCGTTGTTGAGGGCAAATCTTGCCTGCATTTCTCCATCGATAGCCAGATCGGGGAATTCTTGCTGCATGTAGGCTAAGGCTTCGTGTACTTTAGCCGGGCTTCCTTCCTGGTCGGAACCGAAGTTGGAGTAAGCAAGCATTGCCATTACCGGTTCTTGGTTGAAGAAACGTACTGCTTTGGCAGACAATTTGGCGATGTCAATCAGGGTTTCTGTGTCGGGATGGTGGTTGATCAGTGTATCGGCAATGAAGTAAGTGCCTTTCTTGGAGTTCAGGATATGCATGGTGCCGAAGTGTTTGTATCCCGGCTGGATGCCGATAACTTCTTTTGCCACCTTAATGGTGTTGGTATATTTGGTATACAGACCTGTAACGAAAGCGTCTGCTTCACCGGTTTCTACCATCATCATACCGAAGTAGTTACGTTCGAACATCTTGTCGTTTGCCTCTTGATAGTTTGCTCCTTCACGGGCACGTTTCTCGCTCAAGATGCGTGCATAGCGTTCACGGCGCTCTGCTTCACGGTCATGACGCAAGTTGACGATTTCGATGCCTTCCAAGCTTAAATCCAGTTCTTTGGCAAGTTTTTCGATGCGTTCTTCGTTGCCCAACAGAATCGGGTGGCAGATGCCTTCGGCTTTTGCTTCTACCGCAGCTCTCAACATGTTGGGGTGGATACCTTCAGCAAATACGACACGCTGCGGGTCTTGGCGTGCGGTTTCGTACAGCTGGCGGGTCAGTTTGTTTTCTTGTCCCATCAATTCACGCAAATGGTTCTTATAACCTTCCCAGTCTGTGATATGCTTGCGTGCTACTCCCGAATCCATAGCAGCCTTGGCTACAGCCATAGACACTTCGGTAATCAAGCGTGGGTCAACCGGTTTCGGAATGAAATAATCGGGTCCGAAGGTCAGGTTGTTGACATGGTAAGCGTTGTTTACTACATCGGGTACCGGTTTCTTTGCCAGTCCGGCAATGGCGCGTACGGCTGCCAGTTTCATTTCTTCGTTGATGGCTGTGGCACGGGTGTCGAGTGCGCCGCGGAAGATGTAGGGGAATCCGATAACGTTGTTGATTTGGTTCGGGTAATCAGAACGTCCGGTCGACATTAATACATCCGGGCGTGATGCCATGGCGTCTTCGTACGAAATTTCGGGTGTCGGGTTTGCCAATGCGAAAACAATCGGGTGAGAAGCCATGCTGCGTACCATGTCTTGTGTCAGGACGTTCCCTTTGGAAAGTCCCAGGAATACATCGGCGCCTTTGATGGCTTCGGCTAATGTATGTACATCGGTGCGGTCTGTCGCAAAGAATTTCTTCTGTTCGTTCAGGTCGGTACGTTCTTTGGTTATGACCCCTTTGCTGTCCAGCATCAGGATGTTTTCCAGTCGCGCTCCCAATGAGATGTAAAGTTTGGTGCATGATACGGCAGAAGCTCCGGCTCCATTTACTACAATCTTTACTTCTTCTATCTTCTTGCCTGCTACCTCCAGCGCATTCAGCAGTCCTGCACTTGAAATAATGGCAGTTCCGTGCTGGTCATCGTGCATGACCGGGATGTCCAGTTCTTCTTTCAGCCGTTGTTCGATTTTGAAGCACTCAGGTGCTTTGATGTCTTCCAGGTTGATGCCTCCGAATGTCGGGGCAATCGCCTTTACAGCTTCGATGAATTTGTCGGGGTCTTTTTCGTTTACTTCAATGTCGAATACATCAATGCCTGCGTAAATCTTGAACAGTAATCCTTTTCCTTCCATAACCGGTTTGCCGCTCATGGCACCGATGTCTCCCAATCCCAATACGGCGGTTCCGTTCGAAATAACCGCTACCAAGTTCCCTTTGTCTGTGTAGTCGTATGCCGTGTCGGGGTTCTTTTGGATTTCCAGACACGGTTCCGCTACACCGGGAGAATAAGCTAAAGACAAATCACGTTGGGTTTGATAAGGCTTGGTCGGTACGACCTCAATTTTTCCAGGCTTGCCTTGCGAGTGATAAAGCAGGGCAGCTTCTTTTGTTATTTTCACCATCTTCTTTTAGATTTATCGTTAATGTGTTGTGCAAAAGTAAGAATAAAATAACAAATGGACGATATTTAGGCTTTAAAAACTCTAAATTGCAGGAATCGTCACATTTTTTGTCGATAAGATTTGTCATTTGGTCGGATTATTAGGACTATATGTAATAACTTCTTTGTTTTATGGTTATTCTTAGTTAAACACCTATTTTATATAGACACTTTTTTCCTATCTTTGCAAAGCTCAAACGAATGCATTTGGGCAAGTTTTCATAGGCAATTAACAAATCAAGGAAACACTAACAGTTATATTTATGAATATGAGCATGAAAAAAAACAGAAGTTTTTCTTCTAGCCGGATAGCCCTTTTGGCATTGGGCATATCGGCGTTGACTGCATGTAGCAGCCAAGGCGGTAAAATGGGTGATGACGAGTTCACAGTACAGGAAGTGACTTCTACTTCCAGTAATCAGGTGACAAAGTATCCGGCAACAATCAAAGGTTTGCAGGATATTGAAATCCGTCCGCAAGTGTCGGGATTTATCGTGAAATTGTGTGTAGACGAAGGTGCTACCGTTCATAAGGGACAAGCGTTGTTCCAAATTGACCCCACACAATATCAGGCGGCGTTTGACCAGGCTAAGGCAGGAGTTGAGTCTGCGAAAGCAAATCTGAAGACTGTTTCGGAAACGGAAGTGAACAAAAAGATGCTTCACGAACAGAAAATCATCAGTGATTTTGAATATCAGACTGCCGTCAACAACCTGTTGACAGCTAAGGCAAGCCTGGCACAGGCTGAAGCTTCGTACACTGCTGCCAAGCAGAATCTGGGATTCTGTACGGTGACCAGCCCTTCGGACGGCGTTATCGGTACGTTCCCCTACCGTATAGGTGCACTGGTAAGCCCGTCGGTAGCTGATCCTTTGACAACGGTTTCTCAAATCGGGGACATGTATGTGTATTTTTCATTGACCGAAAAGGAACTGTTGAACCTGACCAAGGCAGGTGGTACACTGAAAGAGCAATTGGAGAAGATGCCGGAAGTGCAGCTGGAACTTTCTGATGGAAGCGTTTATGCGGAAAAAGGAAAGATTGATGCCGTGAGCGGTGTTATCGACCAGGAAACCGGTTCGGTAAGCATGCGTGCCATTTTCCCCAATAAGCAGAATGTACTGCGGAGCGGAGGTATGGCGAACATTATCTTCCCTTATACAATGGAAAATGTATTGTTGGTTCCGCAGTCGGCTACGGTAGACATCCAGGACAAGAAGTTCGTTTACGTATTGCAACCGGACAGCACAGTGAAGTATACGGAAATCCAAATCTCGAACTTGAACGATGGCAAGAACTACATTGTGCTTGACGGTTTGAAGTCGGGCGACAAGATTGCCGTAGAAGGTGTAACCCGTTTGAGCGACGGTATGAAGATTACTCCGATTACCCCTGCCCAAAGAGAAGCCAAGTATCAGCAGGCTTTGAAAGACCAGAGAGAAGGCAATCTGGCTACAGCTTTTAATTGATTCAATACGTAAATATCGTTATATAATATATAAGGTATAGAATGAAACTAGATAAATTTATTAACCGTCCGGTATTATCAACCGTTATCTCAATTTTGTTGGTAATCTTGGGTTTTATCGGTTTGGCAACTTTGCCAATTACCCAATATCCGGACATCGCGCCGCCTACCGTTTCGGTTAGTGCGACCTATACAGGTGCCAATGCGCAGGCTGTATTGAACTCTGTGATTTCTCCGTTGGAGGACCAGATCAATGGTGTGGAAAACATGATGTACATGCAGTCTACCG
This sequence comes from Bacteroides sp. An269, assembly GCF_002159755.1. Taxonomy (NCBI): domain Bacteria; kingdom Pseudomonadati; phylum Bacteroidota; class Bacteroidia; order Bacteroidales; family Bacteroidaceae; genus Bacteroides; species Bacteroides sp. An269. The sequence continues at coordinate 11,982 of NZ_NFJG01000065.1, read as the reverse complement.
CTACCAATAACGGCTCGGCACGTATCACAGTGTATTTTAATCAAGGAACTGACCCCGATATGGCGCAGGTCAATGTGCAGAACCGTGTGACTCAGGCTCAAGGTCTGTTGCCTGCTGAAGTAACGCAGGTCGGTGTGACCACCATGAAGCGTCAGACCTCTATGTTGATGATTTTCTCTATCTATGATAAGGAAGACAAATACAACATCGAGTTCCTCGAAAACTACGCAAGTATCAACTTGATTCCGGAAATCAAGCGTGTAAGCGGTGTGGGTGATGCCAATGTGATGGGTACCGACTACTCCATGCGTATCTGGTTGAAACCGGATGTGATGGCGCAGTATAAGTTGGTGCCGAGTGACATTACGGGAGTATTGGCAGAACAGAACGTGGAAGCTGCTCCGGGACAGTTCGGTGAGCGCGGTAACCAGTCGTTCCAATATACCATCCGTTATAAAGGACGTTTGTCGAGCGAAACAGAATTCGGCGATATTGTCATCAAGTCTTTGCCGAACGGTGAATTGCTTCGCTTGAAAGATGTAGCCGAAATGGAATTGGGCCGTTTGACTTACAACTTCAACAATACGGTAAACGGTCACAAGGCGGTATCTTGTATCATCTATCAGATGGCAGGAACCAATGCGACGGAAACCATTGCTAACTTGGAAAAAGTGCTTGCCGAATATGAAAAGAATCTTCCCGAAGGCTTGGGTATCAACATTGCACAGAGTGCCAACGACTTCTTGTTCGCTTCTATTCATGAGGTTGTCAAGACGTTGATTGAAGCATTTATCCTGGTGTTTATCGTAGTATATATCTTCTTGCAGGATATGCGTTCTACGTTGATTCCGGCGATTGCCATTCCGGTTGCGTTGATTGCCACTTTCTTTGCCTTGAAGATTATCGGCTTTAGTATCAACTTGCTGACCTTGTCGGCTATGGTGCTTGCGATTGCGATAGTCGTCGACGATGCCATAGTCGTCGTCGAAGGTGTCCACGCCAAGTTGGACCAGGGATATAAGTCAACGCGTGAGGCATCTATCGATGCCATGAGCGAATTGGGCAGCGCCATCGTTTCCATTACGTTGGTGATGATGTCTGTGTTCATTCCGGTAAGTTTCATGAGTGGTACGGCAGGTACCTTCTATCAGCAGTTCGGTCTGACCATGGCGATTTCTATCGGTTTCTCGGCTCTGAACGCCTTGACGCTTTCTCCGGCATTGTGTGCCTTGTTCTTGAAACCGCATAATTCGGAAGCTACGTTGAAAGAACGTATGGGTACGGCTTATAAGGAGTCTCGTAAGATTCTCGTGGCACGGTATACAGACGCTCTCGGTAAGTGGATGAACCCGAAGATTGTCATTCTCTTTACGGTTGTTGCCATTCTGGGTATGATTTTCGGCTTGTTCAGTTTCGAAGAACATCCGGTGCTCTGTATCGTGATGATTATTATCAGTGTCTTGGCTTTTGCCGGTATGACTACCGACAAGTTCAAGAACTCGTTCAACAAGTCGTATAATTCGTTGCTGGCAAAATATAAGAAACGTGTCGTATTCTTTATTCACAAACGCTGGCTGTCAATGGGTATGGTTGCCGGAGCGATTGTGCTTTTGGTCGTATTCATGAGCATTACACCTACCGGTATGGTGCCGAATGAAGATACGGGTACCATTATGGGTTCTGTGACTTTGCCTCCCGGCACTTCTCAGGAACGTGCGCGTGAAGTATTGGCACAGGTAGACAGCCTGATTGCTGCCGAACCTGCCGTTCAGTCACGTACGGTGATTTCCGGTTTCAGCTTTATCGGTAGCGGTCAGGGACCTTCTTACGGTTCTATCATCATCAAGCTGAAAGACTGGGAAGAACGGAGTACGCAGCAGAGTTCAGATATTGTGGTCGCTACGTTGTTCATGCGTTCACAGAAACTCTTCAAGGATGCGCAGGTATTGTTCTTTGCGCCCCCGATGATTCCGGGTTATTCTATTTCAACTGATATTGAGTTGAACATGCAGGATAAGACCGGTGGTAGTCTGGACCACTTCTTCCAGGTGGTAAACGACTATATTGCCGCTTTGCAGGAGCGTCCGGAAATCAATTCGGCTTCTACCAACTTTAACCCGAGCTTCCCGCAATATCAGTTGGATATTGATGCGGCAGCTTGTAAGAAAGCAGGTATCAGCCCGAGCGACATCTTGACAACCATGCAAGGTTACTTTGGTGGTATCTATGCTTCTAACTTCAACAGCTTCGGTAAGATGTACCGTGTGATGATTCAAGCAGAACCCGATGCTACAAAGAACTTGGAGTCGTTGAACGGAATCAAGGTGCGTGGCAGTGACGGCGAGATGGCTCCTATTTCGCAGTTCGTATCGCTGAAGAAGATTTACGGTCCGGATGTCATCAGCCGTTTCAACCTGTATACTTCTATTCAGGTGATGGTTTCTCCGGCTGCCGGTTATTCTTCAGGTCAGGCATTGCAAGCGATTGCTGAAGTAGCAAACGATAACTTGCCTGCCGGTTTCGGTTACGAATTGGGAGGTATGGCGCGTGAAGAGGCACAGACCACCAATACGACAGGAATTATCTTTGTGCTCTGTCTGGTATTCGTTTACTTGTTGCTGAGTGCACAGTATGAAAGCTACCTGTTGCCTTTGGCAGTATTGTTGTCAATACCTTGCGGTTTGTTGGGAAGCTTCCTGTTTGTCAACGGTTTCTCGGCATTGGGCAGTATTCCGGCATTGAAGATGGTATTGGGAACGATGTCGAACGATATTTATATGCAGATTGCGTTGATTATGTTGATGGGTCTGTTGGCAAAGAATGCCATCTTGATTGTAGAGTTCGCGCTCGACCGTCGTAAGCAGGGTATGAGTATATCTTGGGCAGCTGTCTTGGGTGCTTCCGCCCGTCTGCGACCGATTCTGATGACTTCTTTGGCAATGATTATCGGTTTGCTCCCGTTGATGTTCGCCTTTGGTGTAGGTGCCCACGGTAACCGTACATTGGGTGCTTCGGCTATCGGCGGTATGTTGATTGGTATGATTTTCCAGATTTTCATCGTTCCGATTTTGTTCGTGACGTTCCAATGGTTGCAAGAAAAAGTTAAACCGATGGAATGGGATAGCTTGGACGAAAGCGAAGTGGAATCTGAAATTGAACAGTATACTCCTACTAAACGATAAGATGATAATGAAGAAACAAATAATAGGAATTGTGTGCGTAGCTGCTATGATGAGCAGCTGCCACATTTATAAATCGTATGACCGTCCGGAAACGATAGATGCTTCGGGCATCTACCGTGACCCGGTTTCGCCTACGGATACGTTGGCAACAACCGATACGACAAATATGGGAAACCTGCCTTGGCAAGAAGTTTTCCGCGATGCCAAGCTGCAGGCGCTTATTGAAGAGGGATTGGCGAACAATGTGGATTTGCAGGCTGCCGCCCTTCGGGTGGAAGAAGCGAAAGTCATGCTGACTGCTGCCAAGTTGTCTTATCTCCCTTCCATCAATCTGGCTCCTCAAGGTACTGCAACCAGCATGGATGGAGGAAATTATGTAAAGGCTTATACGCTGCCGGTTGCAGCCAGTTGGGAACTTGATTTCTTCGGTAAGATTCTGAATACGAAACGCGGGCAGAAGGTGGCTTATCTTCAGAGCCAATATTCTGAACAAGCTACACGTTCGCAAATCATTTGCGGCATTGCGAATACGTATTATTCTTTGTTGATGCTCGACCGTCAGGTAGAGATTACAAGCCAGACTGTGGACATCTATAAGGAAAACGTACGCACGATGGAAGCGATGAAGATTGCCGGAATGACTACCGAGGCTGCTGTAGCCCAGATGCGTGCCGCTTACCATCAGGTACAGGCTTCGTTGCTGGACTTGCAGCGTCAGGTGCGTGAAACTGAGAACTCGCTTTGCGTGCTGTTGGCAAAGACTCCTCAACCGATTGACCGCAATACTTTGGATGAGCAGGTGATGCCGGAAGATTTGACGGTAGGCGTTCCTTTGCAATTGTTGGAAAACCGTCCCGATGTAAAGATTGCCGAGATGACTTTGGCAAGTGCATATTATACAACCAATCAGGCGCGTGCTGCGTTTTATCCGGGATTGAACATTACGGCTACGGCAGGTTGGACGAACGGGTCGAACATTTCGGTTGCCAATCCGGCTGAGTTCATGTTTCAGGCATTGGCTTCATTGGCACAACCTATCTTTAACAATGGCAAATTAGTGGCTAACTTAAAGGTCTCGAAAGCTGAAGAAGAGATTGCACGTATGAATTACCAGCAGACCATTCTGGAAGCCGGAGAGGAAGTCAGCAATGCCTTGCGTCTCTATGATACACAAGACAAGAAGCTGGAACACGACCGTCAGCAGGTAGACCAGTTGGACAAGGCGGTTACTTATACCAAAGCATTGTTCCAAAGTGGTGATGCCACATACCTGGAAATCCTGACGGCACAGCAGAACCTGCTGAGCGCTCAATTGACCGAAGTTTCGGACAATATGCAGCGCATACAGGCAGTCGTTTCTTTGTATAGTGCATTGGGCGGAGGTAGAGAATGAGATTTATTAACCTTAAAATAAAGCAACTATGATCAGTCCTTTAGCTTATGTTGACCCGTCTGCAAAGATTGGCAACAATGTTACGGTTCATCCGTTTGCCTATATCGATAAGAATGTCGAGATAGGGGATGACAATGAGATTATGCCTTACGCAAGCCTGATGAGTGGTACACGTATGGGTAACGGTAACAAGGTCTGTCAAGGAGCAGTGATTGCAGCTGTTCCGCAAGACTTTGCCTATACAGGAGAAGATACCATTGCACGCATCGGAGACAATAATGTGATTCGTGAGAATGCCGTGATTATCCGTGCTACACATGCCGACCATGAAACATCGGTGGGTAATGGTAATTTTATCATGACCGGTGCACGTTTGTCGCACGACGTGACAGTGGGCAACCGGTGCATTATCGGAAACGGTTCGCAAATTTCAGGAAACTGCATCGTTTTCGATTGCTCTATCCTGACATCGAATGTGCTGATGCAGGGAAATACGCGGCTGGGAAGTTATTCGGTGGTGCAAGGAGGTTGCCGTTTCGTAAAGGATATACCTCCTTATATCGTGGCAGCGCACGAACCGATTGAGTTCTACAGCATCAGTACGCTTGTGCTGGAGCGTGCAGGATTCTCTGAGACCTTAGTCAAGCACATTGCGCAGGCATACCGTATTTTGTACAAGGCAAATACCTCACAGCACGATGCGCTGATCCGTATCAGGGAGCAGATTCCGAATAGTCCTGAAATTGAGAACATCATCAAGTTTGTGGAATCTTCCAAGCTGGGTATCATTCATTGATTTGTATCTCTTGTTGAGATAAGCATAAAAACTTCCAAAGCCCGTAAGGAGCTTTGGAAGTTTTTTTATTTGGTACGTGTGTGGCGTATGTCGAAAATCTGTTATCTTTGTGCCGTTTTTTTAGTGTGAGAACGATGAAAAATAAAGTTACATCCACGTTTCTCTTTGCTTTGCTGGTTGCAGGAGGTTTGTTGGCGATGTATTTCCTGCCTGTCTTGAAGGTTGGGGGATATACGTTGCGCAAAGTTGATTTACTGTCCGACTTGCGCCCCGACCCTGTGGAGGAGGTGCTGGCAGACTCTGATTCTTTGGTGTTGCCTCCGGTGGTGAAGCCTGCCTTTGTCGATACGTGCAAGACCGGAATGACTTGCATCGAAGACTATGCCGATTCTACGATGCGGGGGATGTCGCATTTCTACGAAGCCTTGTCGGCTTGTCCGACGCTTCACCGTCCCGTGCGTATTGCTTATTTCGGAGATTCGTTTATCGAAGGAGACATTCTCACTGCCGATTTGCGTGCCATGCTTCAGTCGCGTTTCGGCGGTTGTGGTGTCGGTTATGTTCCGGTTACTTCCCGTGTGGCAGGATTCCGCCCCACGGTTAAACATACGTTCAGCGGTTGGAAGACCCATTCGGTTACTGATTCGGTGGGCTTTAACCGCCGTTTGCAGGATTTGTCCAATCATTATTATTATCCTTCGCCGGGTGCCCGTGTTACGTTGAAAGGTTTGGGTACATACGCTGACCATCTGGGAGCGTGCGAGGCGTCTTCCTTCTATTTTGTTTCGCTCGACTCCATCCGGCTTTCGGCTGTACTCAATCAGGGAGCGGATACGGTTTCGTATGCTTTTGCCGGCGACAGCCTGTTACAGGCAGCTACGGTGCAGGAGGATATACGTAGTGTCGAATGGAGAGTGGAACATACAGATTCTACTGCTATCTGTTACGGTGTGACCATGGATCCTTCTTCGGGCATTGTGGTTGACAACTTCAGTACCCGGGGCAGTAGCGGGCAGCAGTTGGGCGGTGTGCCGATGCCGATGTTGCGGGCGTATAACCGGCTCCGTACATACGATTTGATTGTCTTGCAATACGGTTTGAATGTGGCATCGGAAGGTATAACGAATTACCGCTATTACACTTCCGAAATGGTGAAGGTAATCAACCGTTTGAAAGAGGCATTCCCGCAAGCTTCCTTCTTGCTGGTCAGCATCGGAGACCGTGAGTCGAAGGATGAGACAGGCAAGTTGCGTACGATGCCGGGTGTCAAGAACCTGGTGCGCTATCAGCAGGCACTGGCTGCCGAGACGCATATCGCTTTTTGGAATCTTTACGAAGCGATGGGGGGAGAAGGCAGCATCGTGAAAATGGTGGAAAGCAAGCCTCAGATGGCAAACTACGATTATACCCATATTAATTTCAGAGGAGGGAAACACTTGGCTGGATTGTTATTTGAGACATTGATGTACGGCAAGGAACAGCATGAGAAACGGAAGGCTTATGAAAATGAATAGGTTACGATACGCTTTAGCATTGCTCTTTCTGATGGGGCAATGGGTATACGCGCAAGACACCATACCCGTCCAGCCCAAGCCGGACAGGCATTCGGAGCCGATATATTCCAGTGAAGAGATGACCCGGCTTATGGAATTCATTGCCGTAGACAGCCCGATGCCGGATAAGTTCTTGCAGACTGAAGATAATGTTCTGACAGACCCGACGGCTTCTTTAGCGCCTTTCTTTGCAAAGTTAAAACGGTTGGACCGTCCGGTACGCATTGTGCATATCGGCGATTCGCATGTACGTGGACACGTCTTTCCGTATGTGATGCGCCGTTGTCTGGAAGATGATTTCGGAATGAGGGCAGTAGAAGACCTTCCGGTGTCTTATCAGACTTCGGGATTGGCGGTGGAAACAGGCAGGGAAGGAGTGGTGTATCATATCTTGGGGGTAAATGGAGCTACTTGCGCTTCGTATTCCACGCCCGAACGTTTGCAAAAGGTGGCAGACTTGCATCCCGATTTGGTAATCGTGTCATTTGGAACAAACGAGGCGCACGGGAGGCGTTATTCTGCTTCCGAACATACAGAAGCTATGAGAACCATGCTGGCTGTATTGAAACAGCAATGTCCCGATGTGGCTTTTTTATGGACAACTCCGCCCGGTGCTTACGTTAGGAACGGACGGCGCGGACCGCGTGTCATCAATCCGCGGACACCTTCGGTGGTAAGTACCGAATTGCGTTTCGCACGCGAGAACGGGCTTGCCGTTTGGGACTTATACGATATTGTGGGAGGAAAGGAGCGTGCCTGCCTGAACTGGAATGCGGCACATTTCTATCAGCGTGACAAGATTCATTTTACGAGAGAAGGATATATAGTACAAGGTTTATTGCTTCACGAAGCATTCATAAAGGCTTACAACGATTATGTGGCAACTGGATTGGAGTAAACTGGCAGAGGTCCTGACTTATGACCCCAGCCAGCCGATGATATTCAACAGCGGACTGTTTCTGTTTCTTTTTTTAGGGTTCAGCCTGGTTTATGCGCTGTTGCAGAAAAAGACGACGGCACGCCTGCTGTTCGTCACGGCATTTTCGTATTATTTCTATTACAAAAGCAGCGGCATTTATTTTTTCCTGTTGGGAATTGTGACGGTGAGCGACTTCCTGCTTGCCCGGCAGATGGTGCATACGGTCGCTCATTGGAAAAGGAAGTTTCTGGTAGTTGTCAGCCTGTGCATTAACCTGGGCTTGTTGTGTTACTTCAAATACACCAACTTCTTTTACGAAATGCTCTGCCCTTTGTGGAACGGAAGTTTTGAACCGCTCGACATCTTCCTGCCGGTAGGCATTTCCTTCTTTACCTTCCAGTCGCTCAGCTACACCCTCGATGTGTATAGGGGCGACCTGAAACCGCTTTCCAGCCTGCTCGATTATGCTTTTTATGTATCGTTCTTTCCGCAATTGGTGGCGGGACCCATTGTGCGTGCACGCGACTTTGTGCCTCAGATACGCCAGCCGCTCAAGGTTACCAACGAGATGTTCGGGCAGGGTATTTTCTTTATCGTGAGCGGTCTGTTCAAGAAGGCGGTCATATCCGATTACATCAGCATCAATTTCGTGGAGCGCATCTTCGATAATCCCGGTTTGTATTCGGGATTGGAAAACCTGTTCGGGGTATATGGCTATGCGCTCCAGATTTATTGCGACTTTTCGGGGTACAGCGATATGGCAATCGGGCTTGCCCTGCTGTTGGGCTTCCGTTTCCCCATCAACTTCAATTCGCCATACAAGTCGGACAGCGTGACCGATTTCTGGCATCGCTGGCACATATCCCTTTCTACGTGGCTCCGCGATTATCTGTACATTTCGATGGGAGGGAACCGCAAGGGGAAGGTCCGCACGTACATCAACTTGATTGTAACGATGCTTTTGGGAGGCTTGTGGCACGGAGCTTCGTGGAATTTCATTGTGTGGGGAGGGCTTCATGGAGCAGCGTTGGCGGTGCATAAGTTCTTGCGCAGCCTGTTGCACCGTCCCAAGACCTATCGCAGTACGGGGATTCGGCGTTTCTTTGCGGTGGTGATTACCTTCCATTTCGTCTGCTTCTGCTGGATATTCTTCCGCAACACCACGTTCGAAGGTTCGCAGACGATGATCCGCCAAATCTTTACTTCGTTCCATCCCGAATTGTTCGTGCAGTTGATTACGGGTTATTGGAAAGTTTTTGCGTTGATGGCGTTGGGTTACGTGCTCCATTGGTTGCCCGATAGCTGGCAGGATGCGTGCAGCCGGGGCGTGGTCCGCCTTCCGCTGGTAGGACAGGCGTTGCTGGTCATTGTGTTGATATTTATCATGATTCAGGTAAAGAGCAGCGACATCCAGCCTTTCATTTACTTCCAGTTCTAAAGGAAGCGTCTTTCACCGTAGAGGCTTTATGGTCAAACAGAAATGAAATGCGAAAAGTCCGGTGATTCCTTATATTGAACGCAAAGGCGCAAAGACGCGAAAGGATAATTTGGAGAAGGTAAAAGGTTGCGAAGCCCAATGCCGGCCTTTGTACTCTTGGCTCTCTCAAAGATAAAAACTCAGCGCTTCTGCGTCTTTGCGTTCCATTCCTTTTAATAGGTTGATATTGTGAAGGGATATTGCTGCATGGCCCGATGCATATAGCTTCTTCCCTCAGTCCTTGTAGCCAGGACTGCAGTCCTGATAGGCTAGGACTGGAGTACTGACCGCAGAGGATAGCAGTCCTGACAGGACAGGACTGGCAGGATAATAGGGCGTGTTGGGCTTCGCAGCCGAATGCGTTTGCCATTTATTCCGTATCTTTCTTCAGCTTCTTTTCGACGGTAAACTCGTATTGTCCTTGATACCAGTTGCCCGACCCTTCTTTCACTTGCGTGCTTTCCATATCGGCAAGATCCGTGCTGTCCGATTGGAAAGTGCCTCCGTTGGCTTCTCCGTCGATGTCATCGAAGTAAACTTTCTGCTTGCCGATACCTCCGGTAGTGTTCATTTCGTTGGCAAATGCCCCTTGCTTGTCGGTGTAGACCGTATCGTCCATATACGGATTGGGCGTGTTGTCCCACGCATTTCGGATAATGACCCGAATGTTCTCAATCGGGTTTCCGGCTTCATCGGTCACGGTGCCTTTTACCCGATATTCTACAGAAGGGCTTCCGTATTCTAATGGATAATCATCAGGGTAATCACCATTGTTTTCATCGTCGCAGGCGGTAAATCCTAATGCGACCAGTGCGCCCGACAGGAGGCGCGTCATCCATTTGTTTGTTTTCATATACGTTTTGATTTATGATTTGGTGAATAATTTGTGCAAATGACATACTAACAGTTCGCCTTTCTCGTTGCGCAGGTGCATGCCGTTACCCCGGCAATAGCGGAAATAGTCGCACGAGGCACATTCGCCGGTGCGCATCCATTCGCGGTCGCGATAGGGGAGGAAGCGGTTTTCCCATACTTCCATGAACTCGTCCTGATAGATGTTGCCTTGGTGATAATCGGCGCGGATGCTGGGGCACGATGAAATGGAACCGTCTATCAGTACCGAGCCGACGGTGATGCCTGCCTGGCAGCTGAACAGGTGGTCGCGTACGTCTCCTTCGTAGTTGCCCAAGAAGCCTTCGCATCCGTAACTGATGCGGATGTCTCCGGATTGGCGCGTGCGTTTGATGAAGTCCAGCATCCCCCGGAACTCTTCGGGAGAGAGTTGCAGTTCGGCATCGTGCGCCGCCCTTCCTATGGGGAACACGGTGAAGAGCCGCCAGCGTTTCAGTCCGATGCCGATGAGGTATTGTTTCAGTTCTTCCAGGTAAGGGTAATTGTGCTTGTTCACGCAGGTCACTACATCGAACACGAAGCCGGGTAAGGCTGCCAGCATACGGATGGCTTTGATGGCACGGTCGAAGCTTTCCGGATGTCCGCGCATCCAGTTGTGCTCTTCCTTGAATCCATCCAGACTGACGGTAGCCGAGTGCATGCCGGCACGGATGAGGCTTTCCAACCGTTCGGGAGTAAGGAACAATCCGTTTGTCACCATGCCCCAAGGGAATCCTTTTTCGTAAATGGCTCGTCCGCATTCTTCCAAATCTTCGCGCACCAGCGGTTCGCCTCCGGTCAGGATGACGAATACCTTGTGCGGGTCGGTGTGTGCGGCTACATTGTCCAGCACCTGCAGGAAATCTTCTTTCGGCATGTCCTGGTAGCCGGCTATCTTCTTGCAATCGCTTCCGCAATGGCGGCAATGCAGGTTACAGCGCAGCGTGCATTCCCAGAACAATTGCCGCAACGGATGTTCCTTGATAAGGTTGTCGGTAAGCTTCCGGTTGATTTCCAACCCCAGGCGTTTGCGTAGTGTAAGTGATTCTTTCATAAACAATGTTTTTCACATTTTTATTAAGTAAATGAAAGAAAACTTCGAATACTGCATGTCATGTCCTGTTTTTTTACGTTCAGAAGCCCAACCGTTTGAATTCGTTTTCGAAGTTAGGCGTGAAGATGCCTGTGCCTAATGCTTTCCGGATGTCCTCTAAAGTCCAGAAGCGTCCGCCGTCCAGTTCGTCGCTGGGGGTGATAGTGCCGTCGTAGGTAGTGCGGTGACTGAACACTAGTTCTTTTTCACGGTCGGATTCGAAGACGTAATGCGTGAGGAGTTGGGGCGTGAAGCCGGTAATGCCTAATTCTTCGCGTGCTTCCCGTACCAGTGCCATTTCTACACTCTCGCCCAGGTCGATGTGTCCGCCTACCGATGTGTCCCATTTGCCGGGCTGGATGTCTTTCCACGCCGGACGGCGTTGCAGGAAGAGTTCGCCCCGGCTGTTGAACACGTGCAAGTGTACTACCGGATGCAGCAGTTTGCTCCCGTTGTGGCATTCGCCCCGCGTGGCTGCTCCCGTTATGTTTCCCTCTTCATCTACGAGGGGGAACATTTCTTTTTCGTTGTCGCTTGTCATATCTTGATTCATTTATCGGATGAAAAAATCACCACAGAATTCTAAGACTTGCACAAGTTTTATGGCGGAATATTTTTGTTAAATAAGTTAAACGGGTGGGTTTCCCTGTCCCGTTTAACTTTTATAGTTCATAAGTT
>NZ_NFJG01000064.1:0-24305 GCF_002159755.1 Bacteroides sp. An269 | reverse complement strand
TTCAGATTCCAACTCGCGATGGACACCCTTGCTTTGGGCTGTATGATTCCCGCTATTAGGGCTCATTAGGGACTTGCACCCGTTAGCTAATACTCATGCCGAGCATACAACAACGAAAAAGGCAACTCTTTTCCAAGAGTTGCCTTCTTCTGATTTCTTTACTTCTATCAAGCCACCTTAACTTTATCAACCACAGCCTTGAAAGCTTCCGGATGATTCATAGCCAAGTCGGCCAACACCTTACGATTGATTTCAATACCGGCTTTGTGCAATGCACCCATCAGTTTTGAGTAAGACATACCTTCCAGACGGGCAGCAGCATTGATACGCTGAATCCACAATGCGCGGAAGTTACGTTTTTTAGTCTTACGGTCACGGTATGCATAAGTCAAACCTTTTTCCCATGTATTTTTGGCAACGGTCCAAACGTTCTTTCTTGCACCAAAGTAACCTCTAGTTAATTTTAAAATTTTCTTTCTTTTTGCTCTTGAAGCAACGTGATTTACTGATCTTGGCATAGTTTTAATTCATTTTTGAATGTTAGCGCCGATGTTTTACAACCGGACTTGAGGCTAATGCATTCGGTTAATAATTTAAATAATACATTTACACTACCTGCGAAGATTAACGCATACAAAGAAGTTCTTTCACTGCAGTTAAGTTTGCGCTGTGAACCAAACCCATTTTACACAAGTTTCGTTTCTGCTTCTTTGTCTTCTTAGTCAGGATATGACTATGATAAGCGTGCTTTCTTTTGATTTTACCCGTTCCGGTAAGAGCGAATCTTTTTTTAGAACCGGAGTTAGTCTTTACTTTTGGCATCTTGTTTAAGTTTTAATTATTATTATTAACTGTGGCAACGCACTATACCGGCACGTTACGCACTTTTCTCATTCTTTTCTACAACACCTGCTTCGCGCGGTTCTGCCGCTTTCGGAGCAGCAGGTTTCTTTGTTCCACCCGCTTTTTTCGGCGACAATGCAATAGTCATACGCTTTCCTTCCAAGATAGGCATCTGCTCCACTTTCGCATACTCCTCCAAATCATTGGCAAAACGAAGCAACAACACTTCACCTTGTTCTTTAAAGAGAATGGAACGTCCCTTAAAGAAAACGTATGCTTTCACCTTATCGCCTCCCTGCAAGAACCCGATAGCATGTTTCAACTTGAAGTTATAATCGTGTTCGTCAGTCTGAGGACCGAAACGGATTTCCTTTACATTGACCTTCACTTGTTTTGCCTTTTGCTCCTTTGCCCGTTTCTTCAACTGGTAAAGAAACTTAGAATAATCAATAATTCTACAAACGGGAGGAACAGCATTGGGTGAAATTTCTACCAAATCGGCACCATGTTCTTCAGCCATCCGCAAAGCTTGTGCTATAGGATAAACAGCCGATTCAATATTGTCGCCCACAATACGGACTTCTTTGGCACGAATCTGTTCATTGATTCGATGTTGCCCTTTCAAATTGTCATTTTTCATTCAAATACTTGTTTCCTTTGTCTGCTTATAATATTATTAATGTAATTATTGTTATTCTTTTTTGCCGAAAGCCAAAATGACTTTTGCAAATGCGGTTGCAAAGTTACCACTTATTTATCATATTATGAACTTCTTCCGCAATATTTTTTGCAAATTCTTCGATTTTTACCGTACCTTTATCGCCTTCTCCCTGTTTGCGGACAGAAACTTCGCCATTGGCAGCTTCTTTTTCACCCACAATCAGCATATAAGGGATGTGCTTCATCTCGTTGTCACGAATCTTGCGGCCAATCTTTTCGTTACGGTCGTCTACCAACGCGCGGATGTCGTACTTCTTCAGTTCCAGACGAACCTGGTCGGCATACTCATTAAACTTCTCCGAAATCGGAAGGACAGCAACCTGATCGGGAGTCAGCCACAACGGGAATTTACCGGCTGTATGTTCAATCAATACGGCAACAAAACGCTCCATCGAACCGAACGGCGCACGGTGAATCATTACCGGACGGTGTTTCTGGTTATCGGCACCCATGTATTCCAACTGGAAACGTTCGGGCAAGTTATAGTCTACCTGAATGGTACCCAACTGCCAACGGCGGCCGATAGCGTCTTTCACCATAAAGTCGAGCTTCGGGCCATAGAACGCAGCTTCGCCATATTCCACTTTCGCCTTCAGTCCTTTTTCCTGACAAGCTTCTACAATAGCCTGTTCTGCCTTTTCCCAGTTCTCATCGCTACCGATGTATTTCTCGCGGTTCACCTTGTCGCGCAAGGAAATCTGCGCTTCGAAGTTCTCGAAGTTCATCGACTTGAACACAATCGAGATAATATCCATTACACGGAGGAACTCGTCTTTCACCTGGTCGGGACGGCAGAAGATATGCGCATCGTCCTGTGTAAAGCTGCGCACACGAGTCAATCCGTGCAACTCACCGCTTTGCTCGTAACGGCATACCGTACCGAATTCGGCGATACGCAAAGGCAGGTCGCGGTACGAACGCGGACTGTTGCGGTAAATCATACAGTGATGCGGGCAGTTCATCGGCTTCAGGAAATATTCCTCGCCTTCTTCAGGCGTATGAATCGGCTGGAACGAGTCCTTACCGTATTTCGCATAGTGTCCCGAAGTGACATACAACAGCTTGTTTCCGATAGGCGGACACATCACTTCCTGATAATCGTAACGTGCCTGAATGCGGCGCAGGAAATCCTGCAGGCGGATGCGCAACGCTGTACCTTTCGGCAACCACATCGGCAATCCCTTGCCTACCATATCCGAGAACATGAACAAATCCATTTCCTTGCCAATCTTGCGGTGGTCGCGTTTTTTGGCTTCTTCCAGCATGGTCAGGTATTCATCCAGCATCTTCTTCTTCGGGAAGGTAATACCGTAAATACGGGTCATCTGCTTGCGGTCTTCCTGTCCTCTCCAGTAAGCACCGGCAACCGACAACAGCTTGATAGCCTTGATAGGAGCGGTGGAAGGCAAATGCGGACCGCGGCACAAATCGGTGAATGCACCTTGTGTATAGGTAGTGATATGCCCGTCTTCCAATTCAGAAATCAACTCGCACTTATATGTCTCACCTCTCTCGCCGAACATCTTCAGCGCATCGTCTTTCGCAATGCTCTTGCGCACCAGCGGCTCCTTACGTGCAGCCAGTTCTATCATCTTCTGTTCGATAGCCGGCAGGTCGCTTTCTTTGATAACCACGTCATCTCCCGGATCTACATCGTAATAAAAACCGTTCTCGATAGCAGGACCAATGCCAAACTGAATACCCGGATACAGTTCCTGCAAAGCTTCAGCCAACAAGTGGGCACTGGTATGCCAAAATGCATGTTTACCCTGCTCGTCATCCCATTTGTAAAGAACGAAATCGGCATCTTCGTTAATAGGTCTCATCAAATCAATCGTTTCGCCATTTACGCCACAAGCCAAAACATCTTGCGCCAGACGAGAACTGATGCTCTCTGCAATCTGCAGACCAGTAACTCCTTCGTTATACTCGCGAACAGAGCCATCAGGAAAAGTTATCTTAATCATAGTCTTTTATGTTAGTCTTTTTTATTGAGTCGCAAAAATAAACAAAACTTTTTAATTATACAATTTTTAGGTGATAAGTTGACGAGGAGGAGACAAGGTAACAAGGTAACGAGTGGACAAGGTTTTAAATGCCTTTAGTCAAACTATTCAAAACCTTGTTACCTTGTTACCTTGTCACCTAGTCAACTTATCATCTTATCATCTTTCAACTACCTAATCTTCTTCTTTCATTGTGGTAAAACGCTTCAGCACGCTGTATGCCGAGAATATACCCAGCTCGCCCGCCTTACTCAAGTCTTGCACACCCTCGCTGTTATTACCCAAGAACACATTCGTCAGTCCCCGATTGAAATAAGCATCCGAAAAACGCGAATCAAGTTCGACAGCCTTATTATAATCCACCAATGCCGACCGGTAATCCTTCATCACGGCATAGATATTTCCACGGTTATAATACGCATAGGCAAAATCGGGAGCCAGACGAATCACTTCATCCAAATCATCGCGCACCATGGCATAATCCAGCGCACGTACCTGCAATGTTTTTTCCTGACTTTGCTCTATTTCATAATTTGCATCCCGCTTCCTGTATTCCAACTGTTTGTAGTGGATCATCGCCCGCATAAAATAGGCTGGGAAAAACGCATTGTCCTTTTCGATGGTACGGTCTAAATCTTCCAACGCATTATCAAAATCCTGTACCAGATAAAAATCAAGGGCACGTGCAAAATAGTGCAAGGCATTGTCCGGCTCTTTCACAATCTTCTCCGTTATGTCATCAATCGATGCAAAATGCTGCTTCACCTGCCCTTCGGTAAGCGAAGCTTCATTATTGGTTATCAACAACTGGTGCGGCAAGACACGACGGTTATTCAAGTCATCGATATATTTCGAATAATTAATCTGGTGTTTCACTTCATCCGGACGTTCGTAATAACTCAACACAAACATCGGCTGGGGAAGAATCGTGATATTACGGTCTTGCACACGTCCCCGATAGTCGGTCTTGTATTTCGAACGTTCGTCTTCATTGTCTGCCACTACAATCTTACGGAAATTGTTCATGTTCTTATCCGACTTCTTACGGGTCTTGTCGGCCGAAGCAGTCTGTTGCGATGTCTTTCCGTTCTGCGCATCCAGTTGCGCCTGCAATACTTTCATCTCGTCCTGGCTTGCACCTTTCAGGTCGCCTGTTTTCTTACGAGCCTCGGCACGATACTGATAGCCTGCCAAGAAATTGGGATACTCTTCCAGCACCGTAGCATAGTCACTGATGGCACCGGCATAATCTCCCGTCCTGTCACGCAGCAAGCCCCGGTTGAAGACCGCCATCATATTGTCCGGCTCTATCTGGAGCACAAAGTCGAAATCCTCTATAGCCCGGTTATCGTCTCCTACCTGGGCACGGAGCAAGCCCCGGTTGTAATGCCCGATGAAGTTATTCTTGTCGATGTCAAGAGCCAAGTCGTAATCGCTCATAGCCCCCCGCAGGTTGTTCTGGTAATAGCGTGCCAACGCACGGTTGATATACATGCCCGCATTGCGCACCGACAGGCGTATGGCTTCGGTCAGGTCGCTTTCGGCATCGGCATACTTGTTCCGCTGAAGGAAAAGCATGCCCCGTGAAGCCCACGTGTCGGCATTATAACGGTCCATTTCGATAGCCTTGTCGGCATCCGACATGGCTTGAAGCGTATCCTTCTGCTTGAGAGAGACTTCCGTACGCATCAGATAAGCATCAATATAGCGGGGGGCAATCCGGATCAGCGTATCCAAGTCGGCTTTCGCTTCCGCATAATCCTCGCTCCGCATCCGCGACAAAGCCAGATTATGCCACAGGCTGGTATTCTCAGGATCGAATGTCAACGCTTTCTCGTAATCCTGTATGGCACCCGTGTAATTTTCTTGCTGGATACGCGCGATGCCTCTCACCTGATACGTATTAGGTACATACGGATTGCGCTCAATCGATTCCGTACAATCGGCTTCCGCACCTTGAAAGTCATCCAGATTCAGTTTTGCCAGTCCACGATAAAAATACGGTTCGGCCAAGTAAGGTTTGGCATTGATAACCTGATTGAAATACTGGATGGAAAGAACATAGTCCTCAAAATAAAGAGCGTTTTTCCCGATGGCCATCACCCGGTCCGTATTAATCTGGGCGCCGGCTATCATCGGGAAAAACACTCCTATATATATTATATAAATAAGCTTCCGAATCATTTCACTGTCTTCACCTTGTAAGAGCAACGGGCCTTGCCCTTCAGCATGCCGTTAAGTTTGCCTTTAATCATTTGCTTGCGGAGTGCCGACAAATGGTCGATAAACATGGTTCCTTCCAGATGGTCGAACTCATGCTGCATCACACGTGCCAGATAACCTTCCACCCACTCATCATGCGGATTCATGTCTTCGTCGAGGTAGGTCACATGAATCTTGTCTGGACGTTTCACACTTTCATGAATGCCGGGCAAGCTCAAGCATCCTTCATCCATCGAAACAATGTTGTCGCCCGTTTCCACGATACGGGGATTGATATAAGCATGACGGAAGTCCTTGTACTCGGGGAAATCATCAGCCAACACATCCAGGTTTATCACCACCACACGGATGGGCAAACCTATCTGTGGAGCGGCAAGCCCTACCCCGTCGGCACGATCCATCGTCTCAAACATATTCTGAATCAATTCTTTCAAGTTCGGATAATCCGGTGTAATGTCTTTAGCTTCCTCACGTAACACCGGTTGTCCGTATACATAGATAGGTAAAATCATATTATTTAGTTCTTTAGTTTTTAAGTTTGTCAGTTCTTTAGTTTGTCAGTTCTTTAGTTTTTAAGTTTGTCTGTTTTTAGTTTGTTAGTTCTTCTGTTTGTCATTGTCGAATTATTTAACTCAAAAACCTAAAAACTTAAAAACTCAAAGACTTACATTCCTCTTTTCGACTCCAAATACGACTGTAAAATAATCGTGGCACTGATTTCATCCACCAAAGCCTTGTTTTGCCGTGCTTTCTTCTTCAAGCCTCCGGCAAGCATCGCCTGATGTGCCAAGACCGATGTAAAACGTTCATCGAACAGTTCCACCGGAACATCGGGCAGTTTTTTCTTCAACTGATTCATAAAAGGCACGATATACTTCATACTTTCCGAATCCTCGTTGTTCATCTGCTTGGGATGTCCGATAACGATACGCTCCACCTTTTCTTGCCGCACATAGTCCAGCAAGAAATCCATCAGTCCATGCGTAGGCACGGTAGTCAGCCCGCTTGCAATAATCTGCATCGGGTCGGTCACCGCGATACCCGTACGCTTCTTTCCGTAATCAATTGCCAATATTCTGCTCATAATCGGCGACAAAAATACGAATTTATTCTGTATACTTCTCTATATAAACCTTAAAAGATTGCGTATTTATACTATATGAGAAGCTGTTTTGAATTTATCGTGCGATGATTTGGGATGAGTTTTTGAGGCATTTTCGCTTCTGTGATAAGGAAGATAGCGGGCTATCTGACGAAGAACAGGAGCGGAAAGGACCAAAAAATCGCCCAAAGCACACACGAAAACGGATACATCAAGCCAAGAAAAACTTTTTGGAGAAATTCAAAACAGCTTCTGAATATCCTCATTTTCCCCAATTGCCCATGCAGGGGCGTATCGCATACGCCCGAATGCGCCAACTTATCCATGAGGATGTCTTCAGGGCGTATGAGGTACATCAAGCTATTTCCATACAGATTGATAATTCCGCGCCACGAAATACCACCTTCAACAGGTGAAGCTTCGTGCCAGAACACAGACGGCATACGATTTTATCCTTGCTATACTTTTCCAACTGGGCATCAGCTTCCCGGCTTTTGGCTTCCACCTCTTCATCTGTTGCAGCCGGTTTTACATATTTCAGTTCCAGAATATAGCTGTGCGCAATCTCCGGATAACGCACCCTGTCGGGCAGAAGCAAGAAATCACTATAACCATAACTCAGTTCTATTTCAGGCTCTACCAGATAAAGTGTATTCAAGGCAAGGTAAGCCTTGAAAAAACCTTGCAGGTTATGTTCACCTAAAATACTGTCCCGCACCGAAGAATTTTCCTTGTATGCCGCAGCGATACGGCGAATGAAAGGCTGCCATTCGCCTGTAAAAGCCATATTCGTCATTTCATGTTCCAATGGGATACTGTCAATCTTAAAACTACGGTTGAAATAATCACGCATGAAACTCCAGTATTGTTCTTTCACACAATTATTCGGAATAATCATTTTGATCATGTTCCCATAACTTGTCCCCATCGTGAGCAACCCGTAGTAATAAAGCAAGCTGCGGAAATTATTGTCTTCCGTCACATATTCAGCAGGGAAAGAAGTCTTCAGCCTCATCAGCACAGAACCCGTTGCCGCAATTTCCTCAATAACTCCCATCCGGTTTTCCCGCTGGTTTCCACGGTCTATACCTGCCAGCATCTGAAGTTTCTTATAATCTGTACGCACATTGACATCCACCATCTCTTTGGGAGGACGGCCGAAAGCAACCTGGTGGCGCAAGTAGTAAAGCACCATGTCACAATTGTAAAGACGTTCGGCATCTATGTAGTCTTCCGAAAAACAGTAATTGTTATACCAAGGCCTCATCTCTTCCAGCATCGCCTCGATATCAGCATCAGAACGCAATTTGCCATTATCCTGATAGTAACGGAACATCGTATGCACATCCGACTCGGAAAAGCCTAACATATAATTGAAACGGGGGTCTTGGGAAATATTCCAACCGATGTTGTAACCGCTCGAAAGGTCATCCAAGGTAATGGGAGACACACCTATCAGAAAAACACGACTGAACATGACCTTGAATATCTTGAAATATTCCCGGTAGAACCCGCTGGCGTGGGTCAGCCTGCGGAACCGCTCCTTTCCGCCTTCACTGAGAATAACGTTGGTGAAATTGTCATACTCATCCACAATGAGGTATAAAAGATAACCTTTCTTACGTGCATGCAGATTGATATAGTTCAGCTTAGCCCTGGCACTGTCTTCCGCCTTTACCTTTTCTTCGAACTCCTTATCGTAAAACCCGGCGTATGTCTCGGCAAACATGTCCAGCACCTGGCAACAATATTTATTGAAGTTACTTTCAAGCTCACCTTCATTAGACCCGCTCCCGATAACCGAGAAGTCGAAATAAACAATCTGGCAAGCGTTTTTCAGGGAAGTCGGATGAGCCTTTATCCACAGTCCGTCGAACAACGTCTCAAAACGGTCTGCCTTGGCAATATCATAATATGCCTGCATCATGCTGACGAACACACTCTTGCCGAAGCGGCGGGGACGAATCAGAAACAAGAAATCATTTGCCTCTTCCAAAAGAGGCAGATACATCGTCTTATCCACATAATACCGGTTTTTGCTCCGCACTTCCTCAAAGTTTGCCACCCCGTAAGGGATGCCTTTTACATTTGGCTTATCCATAATCCATCCTTTTTTACATGATTCTTTCTACAAAGAAAGATTTTATCCTATTACAGTTTCTCCACTTCATCACGCGTGAGTCCGGTGATTTTAGCGATAATTTCCGCCGGAATGCCTTCCGATTTCATGCCACGCGCATTTTGGATATTGCTTTGCCTTATGCCTTGTTGTATGCCTTTTTCCAAACCTTCTTGCCGGCCTTCCTGCAGGCCTTGTTCTATACCTTTTTGCATACCCTGTTGCATGCCTTGTTGTATACCCTGTTGTATACCCTGTTGTAT
Organism: Bacteroides sp. An269; assembly: GCF_002159755.1. NCBI lineage: Bacteria > Pseudomonadati > Bacteroidota > Bacteroidia > Bacteroidales > Bacteroidaceae > Bacteroides > Bacteroides sp. An269. The sequence goes on along the minus strand of NZ_NFJG01000064.1, from coordinate 15,029 downwards.
ACCTTGTTGTATGCCCTGTTCCATACCTTCCCGCAAAGCATCGCTTATCAAAGTGTTCTCTACCCGCACGGCATCCCAGAAGTCATCATACCACCAGAGTTGCGCATCGCTGAAAGCAGACTCTTCAATTTGCGTCACCGCCTTGCAGATTTCCGGATTCTCTAATAACTCTTTGGGGGCTTGCCGCGTATGCTCGTCTATTTCCGTCAGATACCGCAACCAAAGTACCGCCATTTTCTTGCCTTTGAAATCTTGTGGCTTGAATTTGGGAAGCTCTACGAAGATAAACCTCAGCCCTTCTATCACCTTGTCCGTATGCTCCACCTGCACGATTTTATAGTCGTGGTAAGCCTCCGGCACATCCGGCAGGAAAATATCGTTTACCAAGTTGAGCGAATACACGGGCTGTAGCAGTTCGTATTTGCTCTCTCTGCCTCCAAGCTGGCGCACGTACGCTTTCGAGGCGTTGAACAATACGCGCTGCATGAACGCAGGAGACCAGAGCATCTGCATCTCCACCAAAAATTGCCTGCCCATTTTGTCTTTGCACCTCACGTCTACGATACTGTTCTTCTTCAGCGGTGTCTCCGGCACCAGTTCCGGTGTCAGGTATTCGATTTCCGCAATCTCCTCTTCGGGCTTTTCGAAAGGCAGCAAGGCATTGAGCAGGCTGATGACCAAGTCGGGGTGTTCGCCGAACACTTTCTTGAAAGTCAGGTCGGCTTTAGGATCCAAGTATCTCATAATCGATGCTTTTAATGATTGCATACAAAGTTAGGGAATCTTTATCAGTTTACCAACACCTTTGAAGAAATCCTGCTCCAAAAAGAAATGTCCAAGCATGTCTGACAACACTTATCTGCATTTCCAGTCCTCTATAGTCAGGACTGCTATCCTGATAGGTCAGGACTGAGCGAGGACTGGAATGCGTAGGACCGGGCAAACAATTGCATTTCCGGATAAGCCTGGTTTACTCCGGAAATACCATGATGCTTGGTGGGCAATACCCCGAAGATTGTCCGCAAACAGTTTTGCCCTGCCATAAAGTCCATCCTAAAAGGCGAAGCCGGCGCACATCCCTGCGGGCCGGCTTCTGAGATTACTAATTTAAAAATATGTGCAGGGACACTTCCCCGCTATTGATAGAGATATTCGTTAGTTCTTTTTCATATTCACCGTATAGTGATAACTGCCGTCTGCCTGTTTTACGCCCCATGGTGCTCCTGTCTGACGACTTTGGTCTTCATAAGTCAACGTCAACTGAACGTGATAGACACTGTTACGGTTTATCCAATAAGCACCTGCTGCAGTCTGGCTTTCTTCCTTGGGATCATTACACAGCAAAACTTCATAAGCGTCTTTTTCATCCAATTCTTTCTCCGGGTCAGTCACCGCATTTTCTACGCACCATAACAATATACGAGTGGCATTCTCTCTTTTATCATATTTCACCAAATGCGGAGCCACGTAGAAATAGAATGTCCCATGCCCTTCCTTGATGTTCTGCGTGCGGTTGGTAGTAACCACTTCTATATGGTCATGCTCATAAGACTCCCGGTCCACATCCAAAAACAAATAGGCTTCTTTTTCCACGTTTTTCAGGCGGAAATAGATTTGATTATTACCCAACTCTACGCCTTCTCCCAGACTGATGCCAATCTCCAGACGGGCTATCAAGCGGGACAAGACCACCGACATCTGGCTTGCGGCAGTCCCATCATCCGGGGCTGAAGAACCTGACAAATCACCTTCATAGTAACCAAAGAGATAAATTTGATTGACATGCCCGATGTCATCGTTTATGGTGATACCATCCTCTTTATAAATGTCCGTATCATATTCTATCTCCACCGTCTTGTTCTGAAAATCCGACCAACCCACAGGTGTGTTTGCCTCGTTGTAAATCAGTTTTTGTATGCTTTCTTCGTCCATATTGCCAATGAAACACACGCGGGTATCTGACATTGGATACAGCGTGACACCCTCCAACTCAGGTGACAAGCTGCCCGGCAGCTTTCCCTCATCGGTAAAATCACGGTAGTGGTAATATGGATTTCCAGCTGTCTTATTGATTTGCAGCAGATTCCCTTCCGAGTCAAACTGTATGATAGCCAGACTCTTCACGGGATTCTCATCCTCTGGTCCCATCGGTCCGAGGCTGCGTGAAGATGTTCCGCTTCCGACCGCTTGCATCGGAGCTACCGAAGCATTGATGGTAAAGTCGCAAAGCGCAGGTCGGGCATCCGGTATTTCCGAAATGATATCTTCCTGTTGTGTACAAGCGGAAAACATTGCAGCCGCCAACAGGCAAAAGGTCATGACGATTCTTGTTTTCATCTTTTTCTCTTTTTAATTGGTTGTACTTTCAGGCTGAGGAATGATAGGCACATCCTTGCTCCAGTTTACATATTGCCAGGTAATGACACTCACACCATCCTGTATGCTGACCTTGCCTTTATAATGATACGTATAGGCAGCCTGGTATATTTTCTGGTTCAACATCATCTCATACTGCGTAGGGCTTCCGTTTATCTGCAGGTTGAACACCACGATAATGGAAGTCGAAAAAGCATTGGTCGGCAGAATGGGGCATTTGATGTAAAGAGAACCATCCGCACGTTCTTCGATAAACGCATCTTCGAATTGTGTATCCTTACGTATCAGGAAACTGGTATTATTGTCTCCCGTATAGGCATGAAGCGGCTCGCCTGTCGACCAGTTCCACTGCACACTGTTATCCGCCGAAGCCGAATAGCGGTCTTGCACGCCCGATATTTCGATGCCCTGCGGCAATACAGAGATAGAGTGAATATAGGCGTTCCCTTCTTCCGGCACGATGGTAAACTCCAATTGGGCAGTCTGGTTAATCAATTCATTCATCTCCACAATCTGTACCCCTGCACTTGTACTACCAGCCGCATCAACTATTATTTTTTGCTCTGTTACAGATGTCTGCTCATAACGATCATCCGTCGCTATTATATACTCTTTATTATCAACATAAAATGCATACACAAAATTCCCGTCTTTATCTTTTGCATCTGCAACAAATGCCCGTGCTGGAGAAACTGCACGAAATCTATAAGTATGATTTGCAGTCAGATATAAAGGTACTGAAGATTCATGTTCGATGTTCCCATTAGCATCCACTTCACAAGGCAAAAGTTGCTGGAGCGGTCTGTTTTCTTCGTCAAACATCCCATCAATATCCCGTACCACATAACTTTTAGGCTTCATATCTCCATCACGTTCCTCACCTTCTTCCAAATCTTCATTAGGTGTTATATCTTCAGCAAACAACCAAAGCGTAGTACCATCAGGCAGATTCTTAATTGGAACGTTTTCTAATGTAACAGCATCAGCACGGCTTCCCTCCGCAAACCCGTCCAAAGGTTCCGCTACCATACCGGGCAAGGTAAACCTGACTTCCACTTTCCCTTCGGGCACTTCGGGAGAAACAATCGTCTCTACAGATTCGTCCTGACCGCAAGCCGAGAGCAAGCAAGCCACGACGCAAACACCTATATAATATGTTATTCTTCCTTTCATCCTGCTTCCTCCTTTCTTTTAACGGTAGCCTGTATTGTATAGGTCACGGACACAGCGGACATAGACCGCAGCACCTAAATAAGATTGATCATTTACTGCAATAGTTTGACTATTCCTTGCCGCAGTACCTGCATATTTAATCCAAATCATTCTCTTCTTATCGACTGTTTCCGTATTTAACTCAGATGTAGCATACCAAACTTCCGTCCCAATATTATTTAATGCACCGTGAGAAGTCGTAGCATCGCAATATCCTCCTACAGGCAAATACATCACCTCTACCGGATGATCCCAATCATACCTTTTAATCACATCTCCATAATCTTCTCTCCGTTCCAAATTAAAATTATCATTTTCCGAAGCTTCGTATCGCGAAATCACTAAAAGCCCATGAAAAGGATTCTGAGTATATATTTCTACTCCGTTACGAATCGTAGGAGAATTACTTTCATCATTTACCAATTCTATATGCCACCGAATCCGATAAGCATCTCTTGTTCCTTGATTTTTTATACCGTAAATCACTCCCCAATTAAAAGTAAAATCCTCACGTAAAGGTGCAGGACTTTCATCAATAACTTGTCTCCTATCTCCTTCTCCCATACTTAAAATATACACACCTTTGGCATTGGTTCCATCTAAAAAATCATCTGTTTCTTCCCGATAAATATACGGGAAAGCTCCCTCATAAACACTCGAATCATCTTTTTTCCAAAAAGTATCCGTATACTCATCTATTCTATCCGCAGAAAACACATCTTCCTGCAATTCTTGATCATCACCTTGCCAAGAGCCATTATCTGATATCCCCGTAAATCTTCTAAATGTAATATTACCGGAAAATCCCGAGCTGGGCATTATTCCCATAAAATCTCTAACGGTAGGTAAACGCCAACCTGGAGGACAAGGAGTTTTTTTATTTTCAGCCCATTCGTTATTATACCCATTCAAATAGGTTAATCTATAATTTTCTGAATTATAATAGCCGAAATTTTTATTTCCAACATCTTCTTGTGCCGAAGTTAAATCCCAAACTAAATTTCCAGAATCTGTATTAGGACCTAATAAATTTCTATTAATATTATTCCCCCAAGCTTCATAATCAATAACCGGATAAACTTTTCTACCATTAGTTCCTAAAGCTTCAGAAGCCGGAGTGGTATAATCTATTACCCCATTTTTATAATCATACGGAAAATACGGGATATTCCGTCCATACTGATACACATAACCGATGCTATTATACCAGTCATCTACACTACGTGTCGGATTACCGCTGGTTGCCCCAAGATTACGGTCACTCCACAATACGCCATTGAATGTTACAGGCTGTCCCATGTCTTGTTCTTGCATATAACCGTTTTTTTCATTTCCCTCCCCTTCTATCCATTCATAGACTTTAGGAACTAATGTTACTACCCGACGTATATCAGACGAAAAAGCAATATGCAGGGTATATGCATAATTTTGCCTAAACTCCAATGCATCAGTAGTTCCTTCTACAGAAGTAATTGTATTGTAAATAGGCACTAACACCGTTCTATTTCCTTCATTATCGCTAATGCCATAATAATTCTTCGAGTCCTTAAAGGTCACCCGTAAATAAGTTAATGGAATTTCCCTTTGCTCTTCTGCCACCGTTTCGAAAGTCGGGAAAACCAATATCGTAGCTACTTCACCTACATTATCCGAGCCTAAATCGGCACTGGGGACATCCATATTGTTTCCTTCTATTCTTCGGACAGCATCAGATGTAAAGACAAATGTATTATTATATACTTGATAAGTACCTGCAGAAGTTATCCCTGTCGGATTATCCGTATTAGCACCTACCATCTCAACACTTACCAACTGTATATCTGTATCCAGTTCTGTATCTTTTGAAACCTGAAACGTAACTTGCGACATAATGTGCTTGAAAGGCATTTGCAAAATATCCCCCTGCGCATAATCACTATCTTCGTAAGGAGCTTTCAATTCTCCCCGCAGATAATCGATGTAGTCACCGTCCGGTTGTAATTCGATGGGATAAGTCCCTGTTACCGCTTTATCTTCAGGAACGTCCGTCTGGGAATTTTGCGTAAATCCATAAAAATCGGGTGTAGTCTGTTCGATGGGACGTATACCTATAATGGGTATATCGCCTCGCCGCGTTTCTGTCGCTACGATGCCAGTCTCTTCTTCTGTACTTTCCTCTGGGGTACTCCCTCCTTGGTTCATAATCCAGATTCTGTACTTTGTACCTTCTTTAAAATACTTGTCTCCCGGCTCCATGGCGCGCGATACCTGTTTTTCTTTATAAGGAGACAGGGCAATGCCTTCCTGGGCATTCCCATGCTGCCCCCAATCCTCATCCGTACATGATGCAAAGCACAATCCGGCCAGTAGTCCGGCACACAATAAGCTGTATAAACAGATATGTTTTTTCATCTTTCCCTCCTTCTATCTTTATTGTCCGTTATCTTTCGGTGTAATAGGCAGATAATGCGTACCACCGTTTTCCCAGGCTTTCTGTATGCCTTGCAATGAAATGCTTTCGTTTCGGAAACGAATGGTCACTTCGTATTCATATCCCGGATACAGCACATCTCCTGTCTTTGAAGAAATTTCCACTGATTGATTCTCCCAACGAGCCGTACGATAATATATGTATTCTCCATTCCCCATTACATACGACAAATCTGCTTCTATATCCAAATGCAACTGTATGGTTCCATTCGATTCCACAGATTTTTCAAACGGGTCATACCCTTGGGGCAATGTAGCATGAAGTACGTAACACGACCCTAAAGTCAAACCGTCATTGGTTGCTGGGATGTATTCACTTGTTCCTTCCACCTCAATATTCTGTGGTTCACTTATTTCAGAGGCAATATAAGTACTTTGACTATGGCTGTCATCCACTTTCTTTGTAAAACCTTCCGGAACACACAAGTCGTTCTCTGTATCCAAAGTCACCTTTACATTATTTACACCGATGCGGTTCCACATCACTTCGTCACGGACACCGACAAAACGGATACGCGCCGTCAGATGACGGAATTGCAATTCATGCTTTTCTTCTGTAAAACGGTCGTTTTCTGCTCCCTGATGGGCTTGCTTTGCGTCACAAGAAAGAAAGTCCGTGTTCCCATTCTGATATCCTTCATTGACTGTTAAGGTCAGATAATCGGATGAAGGTGTCAACGCTCCAGCCGGAGCATAGCCCGCAGCATAATAGTAAGCATTATCCGGCAGATACTCACGCTGAACTTGATAGGCTATGCCGCTTGCATACGTATAATCATCAATGTTTCCTGTGGGTGTACAAGTAAATGCCGAAGGAGCCGACGCATCATCCGCACTTACCCATTTATGAAAACCGGCATTATCCCAAAACATGAGAAAAGCATTCACGCCTTCCTCTGTGGTGTACAGCGATACATCGTCATTGGCATTCATATAAATTTCTATCGGAGCACGTGATGCCGAATTTTCAAGTATCATGTCATCACCGCAAGCCTGCAAAAAGAATATTCCTCCTCCTGCCAAGCACCAAACCATATAATCAATCAGACGTCTCATGATTCTCTATTTTATTTCATCTTCAGGATTCAATGTAATTTCACCGCTACCACCTTTTTCCCATGGAAGCGAATAAGTATGTACCATGATATAATTCGGATTTGTCACAGACGAACCCGGTCGGGTAAACCTTGTAATGTTCAATATGTAATATCGGTTGCGTTCTACCTGTCCATGCCGATAAAATTCATTCCAGCCATTCGGCGTTAACTCATAATCCTCTCGATTATCCACATACGTATAATAATATCCCCATCCTCCTATATACGGAACAAAATCACCGAAGACACCGGGATTGGTATCAATGTCATCCATGGAAACGCCATCACGCCCCATAGCACCGTATGTATAAAAGGCTTTTACCTTGTTGTGATAAAAATAAGTTCCTTCCGGAAATCCATTCCGGTTATTTGCCCGCTGCAATGAAGAAAGCAACAACTGACGAGCTACAGCTTCGCTTGGACATTCCACAGTCACTACTTCATCAATATTAGACGGTCTCAATTCTTCTATGTCTTCTTTTATATCCGGTTCTATATCTTGCTGTTCCGCCACATAATTAAACAAATCATATTCTACCTGTAAGTTTCTCGGTGTAAACTTAGCGGCTACACATACATGGGTTATCTGTGCCTGTTGCCCTTCAAACGTAATTGTTTCATCCAAAGCAAAAGTATTCTCCGGACAATAAATCCCCTCTGTATAACTACTCAACTCAGCTTCTGCAAATGGCAATGTCGCACGCAAATAAGGACTGTCGTATTCTCCTTCTATTGGCTGAAAATAAAAATCGTCGTTATTTGCATTTGTAACAGATAATTCGTTGTTCGGGTCAACGACATTAGCGTATGCTTGTGCTTCTGACACCTCACTATTTATTTGCTGCATGATAAATGTTTTCCGATTCAATCCATTTACAAGGTATTTTACATCCGACTGGCGTATCCATCCTTCAAAATTTTCAGCATTTTTATTCGAAACAGGCACATAGCCGTTCCCATCCGTTTTACAAGTAACGAGTATCTTCGCGACCAACCGTTTTAAATTAAACGGACCTGTAGTATATTCAATGGGAGTCGCTTCTTCATCTTCACTTGTTTCTGTCACTTTCGGCTTTATACCTTTTGTGCAGAACATGGCGATATGTCTGCGCCCTGTAAGGTCTGAATTTTCAGTTGAATAGGGTGACAGGTCTGTCACCAAATCAAATACGTTATTCGTAAATGTATAAGCCGCATCATCCGTCTCTTGCTGAATAAAAGCCTGTGCCTGAGCCATAGTCAAGTTAGCTCCTACATATACAGTCGTTTGGGTCAAATCCAAATCGTCTAATTCTACAGTATAGGGTGAGCCTGTAATATCCCACAGATAAATGGGTTCTTCCCACGTACCATCGGCATGCTTGATAAAAACTTGTAAAGTCACGATATTGTTTTCCCATGTTGCAGCCGGATGTTCGGGGTCGTCATCATCAACAGCCCGTGAAGCCGTATCTTCCCCTTCGATAGAAAAGTTCAATGTCAGCAAAGTCTTGTCCGACACGTTGGTTTGTCCATCGGGAAGCACGGCATCTTCGCTGCAACCTGCTAAACTCAGCAAGCTAAAGATACACATTATTATATATAGACTTCGATGTTTCATATCTCAGGGGTTATATCGTTGTAACGGACAATCCAATCGTTAATAATCACTTGCGTATTAATCCAAGCATTGTTCGAGTCGAGGAAGAACGTCATGACGTAAGTATCTTCACGGTCGAGGTATTCCTGAAGCGGCATGTCGTAGTTTGCCACCGTCTTGCACAGTTCCAGATAGTCTATCAAAGGAATAGAAAGCACTGTCTTACCCGTTTCACGGTTAGAAATGGTAAGGCGGACATCGCTGTCTGCCATCAAACGACCGGTTACCAGTTCAGCAACAGCCATATTAAGCTGGTCTTCCGAAGCCGGACCATCAATACCGGCTGAGCCTTGGGATTGGTAATAAGGCATATATGTCAACGTGCCATCGGTTGGGTCAAGGCTGTTATCAGCTAACATCAACCCGTTTTCTTCGGCAACGGTAAATTCGAATTGAGAAGCATCAACCGATCCGGCAGCCATCTGCTGGAGGATGATGCGGAAGGTGTTAGTGTTTTTCACCAAAGGTAAGGTAAAATATTCCGTACGGTCTGCAGTACGAGACAATGCCTGCGCGTTCAACTGTCCGTGCCATAAAGGCTGAAGATAACCTACCGAATCAACCGGCTCGCCGTGCAGCGTGGCGGGATAACGGTTGATGCGGCAAGTCAAATCGTCAAGGGTAGAAATCCCTTCGGTCAAACGTGGTACAGTAAATCCGTCACCGTCTTGTACGCCCGCCCATGCTACAAGCTGGTAATCGCCTGCGTCAAGAGGCAGCATCATCGAGTAATCCGGCTGGGCAAGCATTTCGCCCCGGTCGGTTTGCTGGAAGACAAGTCTTCCTTCGGCATCGAAAGCATACAAGGTAACCGAATGCACTTGGCTGGCAAAAGCATCGGCAAAAAGCATATTGTAGTCATACTTGAACTTTACCCGATACTCAGTCTCTACGGGACAATCGTCGTCATCCCAAACGGTATCGCACGAAGTTACGGGCAGAAGTACTGCCGCAGCCAGCAACAACTTGCATGCTTTGCGGTGTATGGAGTAAAGCAATGTTTTCATTTTTCTCTTGAATTAATAATTAACAGTTAATAATTGATAACGGTGAGGGCGGTTGCGTTGGTCTTATTTTGTGGGGGCGTATGCCATACGCCCCCACAAGATTTATTTATAATACACTGTTAGAACTCAATGTCGTTGTAACGGACAATCCAAGGAAGGATTTTTACTTCTACATTCAGAGCTGTCTTATTATCTGGATATTCATCCGGAATATTCGGTGTCGGGTCTACAAACGGGTCACCAATCATGTTGATGTCGGTTACAGCCAACGAGTAGATATTGTTACGCATGATAGCAAACTCCATGTTACCCAATGCAGCATTGTCGCCATTGTCATAGTGCTTGATCTCGGTGGTGTAATAGTAACAGAGACCGCCCTCATATAAACTGATATCTTCCTTACCATTTGTGTCGTTTTTGAGCTGCTCTAACATTTCTCTTGTTATCGTTTCCCCGCTCTGTTCTTTCGTTAATAATTCCTTGAATTTATCAGAAAGAGTGGACTTAAATGAATCGTAAATTGCTTCCAAAGATCTGAATAAATGGTTACTGTATCTATACAATGGGCCATCTAAACTTTGTAATTGATTGTTTTCATCTTTTGTATAAATCCGTGCTACAAATGAGATACCTGTACTTAATCCATGAATCTGGTGGTCTCTATCTGTCGAATTTTCGAAGCAATATGCCATTCTCTGACCGATACCATCTACGGCTTGACCATGTTGCGGAACATCCTCACTCGGAGGTGTTAATTCTGCTGTAACAATTTGGTTGTCTTCATCTACTAATGTAGCGAATGGTTTATAATACCGTGCTGTGGCACCGTTAACAACAAAATTATCATCATTTATACTTAAAGATTTGCTTTCTTCTGACACCTGTGCCAATGTATTGTAGAACCAGTCATCAGCATTTTCTATTGCAGAGGCTGCTGCATCGTCATCGGTCAGACTGACGCTATTCTTTTCTTTCCAATAAGGAGTATAAAGATAATTAGTGCCATTCAGTTCTCCAAATTCTACAGGAAGTCCATTTTCGGCTGTTGTGTGGCGCACATAATAGACGCTGTTAGATAGATTGGTCAATGCATATCCTTCCAGTTTTACATACCATTTTTCTGAAGGTGCTGTTGTCGTTGCTTGATAAGTAAGGGATGCTAATGGGTCATCCACACTAGCAACATGATAATAACCCTCTCTTGGATTCTCAGAAGTTGAAGGGGTTAACAATGTATAGACATTTAAAGTTTGAGTTCCTCCTCCCTTTTCTTCCGGTATTGTAACAGTCTGCTTCTCTGAGGTTTTAGCATAAGCTCCCTTAAATACAGGTTCACTTTCCCCCTCAGGAATATCTAAACGTACGTATACAAGTTTACCATCCAAATCTTTTGCAACATTCAATTCCCGATACTCATATTGAGCTGTCTCTTCTTGACTCTCATTAATATTAATTGCGGCATCTACTGTTTCAGCTTGTACACGACCTACATTTACATCAACTTCATACACATTGTTCTCTTTTACTGTGCGATAAGTGATTTTAGAATAAACACGTTCTATGTCAATATAGGCAACAGCAGGTGCCTCAGGTGTGTTCTCAGGTTTCAAATTAATCGTATATGCCTCACCATCTTCATTATAGCCTTTATTAGCCATCATGATTGTCATAGGCTCTTTCCCACCATTCTCCGCATCTCTTTGTCCTGCTGCAAAATCTTGATATGCATCTGCATCTTCAGCCAAATCATAGCTATGTGATAGGATAGTGGTATACAAGTTCTCTACGTCATTGCTATCGTGAATTCCTTGACCTAAGCCTACAATACCACTTGTCAAAGAAGAAACAGGATTTGCCACAACTAATACATTGTAATTACCCGTTGTCAGTTCAATCGGTGCAGCGTTAGCATAAGTTCCGTTGCTTGCATTTTGAATAATAAAAGTGCCATCTCCATCTTCATCGGCAGCCGATAAACCTACATTGTATAACTGAGCAAAACTAACATTTTCTCCCTCTGTGTTTGTAGGTGAAGGGGTAATCACTACCAATACTTCCTCAATTTTTCGTTCATCTGTGTTTCCAGTATTGTGGTGTCCACTATCCTCTGCAGAGCCATCCTGGTCCCCATAGTTATTCGCATCATCAGCGGTAGAACGGCTGCTATTGCCGCCATTGGCTGTGAACGAAATAGTCAAGTAAGCTGGGGTAGCGTCGCCGCCTGTACCGGTATTCCCCCCCTTACCGTCAATCACGTCGTCTGAGCACGCGGCAAAACTGAGTGCCGCAAATGCCAAAGCAAAAAATTTAAACTTTTTCATAAAACATTTTACTTAAATTAGTATTGCATTAATTATCTCTTTCTTTTTTTCTGACGGCTGCATGGTTGCAAGCCGTAATAACAGGTTACCTGATATATGTCAGGTTTTCTTCCGCCTCGCCGATGCCTGCCTTGGCTGCACGGTCCAGGTAGCTTTCCGCTTCTTCGTAGCGTTCCAGCATAATCATTGCCACCCCACGGGCGTTGTCGGCTTGCGGCGTGTCGCCCGCCTTTTCCAGGTACTTCAATGCCAGTTCCGCCGCTCCCCGTTCCAAGAGTGCATTGGCTGCGTTGAGGTTTGCCACCGGGTCGTCGGGATACAGGCGCACGGCAATATCGAATACACGATTGAAATCCTCGCTTCCGGGCTGGTAGGTCTGCGCTACGGCAAACATCTCCTGCAGGCTGAGGTTTTGCGGACGGGTCTTGATGACCTCTTTTGCTTCTTCTACATTGAAACCGCGGATAACATAATCTACCGTATAATCGGTACGGCGCAGGGCGGGATAGCAGTCTTGCAGCAAGGTGCGGTAAGACGCCGCATGTTCTCTGCGGATGCGCTGCTCTTTGGCATCGGGTTCTTCCTCGCTATCGATGATAGCCAGGATGGCTTCTTTATCCGCCAAACCGCTTTGCGCCACATACTTGCGCAAGCCTGCCCAGTTTTCTGCTCCGGCATTGGTGCGGAACAGGGAGGCTTCGAAGCCGTATTCACTCATCAGATAATCCTTCAAGGCATCGGTACGTCCTTCTGAGAGGCGCACATTGGCGGCATATCTGCCTTCGGGCGAGGCATATCCTTTCAGACTGATTCGGGTAATGCTGAAATCTTTGTCGGTACGGATGGTATCGATGGTAGCACGTATCTTTGCCAGTTCTGCCGTATTCCGGCGGTATTCGGGATAAATCACCGTCTTGTTTACCGGAAAATCCAAATACGCCTCACCACTCAACGCACGTGCCTTACGGGTTTCTGCCTGTGGACTGATGTATGCCAGACGAGGTGTAAACACCAAGTCGGCCTGCGCTAAAAGGATGCTGTTGCCTTTACTGACCTCACCGCATTGGCAGGTATCTTCCGCCACTACCAAGGAAGCACGGTCCATCCACTTACGATAAGGAACAGATACCTGATAACCGACCTGTTGTGTTGCATTTTTGTCTTTTTTTATAATGGTATATGGACTATCGGCGTAAAGAGATTCTTCATTGCGCTGATAATACAAATAACGGGTACGCCCCATTACCTCAATGGCAGGGAGCCATTCTTCTTCCCCTTCTGCATAAAACAAAGGAGTTACTACAATAGAGCGGTTACGCCCTACCTCCATGCCGCTTAAGTTGAGGTTCATACGTATCACCACACTATCGCGTTGCTTCCGGATGTCCACGCCACTCACCTCGGCACCACCCGGTAAACGTTTCACCTCATCGGCAGCAACCGGTACCAACGGAAGCAAAGCCAACAGACTATATAAACAGATTGTTTTCATAACCATTCCTCCTTCCGTCTTTTAAAATACGTAAATCAAATTAATAGCAGCTTTGGTAGGTCCAAAGTAATTATGCGGTTTGTTTTCTTCCAGCAAATCGCCACAATGGGGACACTCATACTTGTCATACCGGCTATAAACATAACCGATACCTATTTCTGCCTCCAGACTCCAATGTCTGGAGAGCAACCATTGATAGCCGTAAGCAATACCCGCTCCCAGCATCCAACCTTCAAAACGATAGTCTTGCAATTGTCCAAAATCGGTACCAAGGAAAGTAAAACCGGTATTCCAGTTTCCCATATTGTAGATGCCGCCCAACAGATGTGCACCAACAAAATGCCCGTTAAAGGTTTCGCAAAACCAATAACGCACTTCAGGCTGGAAAGACAATTGTTTCCATTTCTTATTTGCTGAAAAATCCCAAGGATTCCAGTTAACAGACATATCAAATGTCCATTTAGGTGAGAGACTTACTTCTGCCGCAACATTCATTGTAGTGGTTACATCATATAACAAATTGCTCTTCACCACCAATTTTTGTGCATAACCGAAAACTCCCATCATACATACCAAGATGGTTAGTAAACATTTCATAGCATCTCTACTTTTTCCGCCTATTTATAGCGGTACATTTTACTTAATTTAGTATCTTTATGCAAGCCGGTTATCTATTAAAGAAAAAAGCTTGCAACAAAATCTCTACTTATCACATTATGAGTAATCCGCAGCAAACTTAAATAAAATATTTTACACAAGCAAAAACAATAGAAGTTTTTTCAAAAAAAATAATAAAATCATGGGAAAGCATTGAAAAAGAGGTACCGAAACATAACTAAGTCTGTACATTTAAATAATGCGAATCAGGAGTCATACCATGAGCGGTATGATTTAATACATTTTGCCAATGTCACAGTTCCAGTATGCTGCCTTCGTTCCGTTCACCGCGCATTTTTAAACTGTAATTTATCATACGCAGATTATTTAAAAGGTTGTTGCTATTTTCTTCTTCTCCCAACGCAGAAAACTTCGTCTGGTGTAAGATTATTAATCTTCCGCTTGTAAGATTATTAATCTTGCAGCCTGAAGATTAATAATCTTACACCAGATAGACCTATATGCGTTTGCCGACGCACCTATATTTGCGGGCTTACATTAGAATGCACCAACTTATCCACGTGGACGTTTCCAAGGCATATGAGATACGCCCCTACAAGTCATTGGTATACTTTGCGCGGCATTAAAATGTGCATTTTCTCACCACAGACACAGGTATACAGAGTCTTTTAAATTTTTCCTCTGTGGTACTCTGTGTCCTCCTTTAGATTTGCATTGGTAAAAGGGCAAAGAAAAAAGTTACCTTTGCCGTAAAAAAGGTTAACCAAGAAAAGGAGGTGACCTATTGTGTCCTATAGG